>JAGCQO010000070.1 GCA_017965125.1 Paludibacteraceae bacterium | reverse complement strand
GCTTCCTTTATGGCACCGACAATAGTCTGTTTTTGCTCTTTTGTGAAGAAATTTCGGGCTTTCATTCTTATATTTTCACTTATGGGATTTTTTTAATCAGCGTAAAGGTAGAATTTTTTACGCATAAACATGCGCATGGCGGCTTATCTGCCCTTCCAACGCGACAAGCCAAGCAGCCCACCGAATGCAGAGACAACGACGTAAAACGGATAAAGCACCGACAAAATCACCGTCACAAACGGACTGACAACTCCCTCGCCACCGACGCGTTTTGCGTACGACCGAAGGAAAACGAAGTCCGCCAAAGCCTTAGCCGCGAACAGCAGAATGAACAGATAAAGGTTATCGAGGCTGAAACATGCACCGACCGCCGCGACGATTATCGACAGATTGGCAAGTAGAACGACGCATGCTGTGGCGATGGTGTCAGCGTCTTTATAGGAAGCGGACTTGCCTGCCCACCTCGCCCGTTGCGAGAAAAACTCAGCAACGGTCTCGTTCGGAAGCGTGAACACTGTTGCGCCAGAAGAGAACGAGAAGGCGATTTTGCCACCGTTCTTTTTCACATGATGAAGGAAAAAGACATCGTCGCCGCTCCTCTCGCCCTTGCCGTCGAAGGCCGTGCTGTCGTACAATTCACGTTTAAAGGCGAGGTTGGCTGAGTTGCACATCGTCGCGTGCTCACGGCATATACCCCCTGCCGTCGAAGCCTGAAGGCTCATGAACTCCAGACGCTGCAAACGTTTGAACAACGACTGCTGCGCTGCCGACACATCCACCATATCGACCGGCGACGCCAGTATGTCGGCCTTACGTCCCACAAACTCCGACACCACCGACGACACCCACCCTTTTTGCACACGGCAGTCGGCATCGGTCGTAAGGACAATTACTCCAGTCGCTTGACCAACTCCTGCCGCCACAGCCGACTTCTTGCCCTCGGACGGATTTCTCATCAGCCTGAGTTGGGGGAAACCTGCGGCAAAACGCTCACACAGAGCGAATGTCTCGTCCTCGGAATGGTCATCGACGACAATCACCTCGAAATCAGGATAGGTCTGGGCCTTGAGGTCGGAAAGTATCTTCGTTATGTTGGCGGCCTCGTTGCGCACAGCCATGACGACCGACACCTTTCTTGGCGCAGCCTCATCGGCATAACTCACTGGCGAAGAAGGCAATGCTCTCCTCCACCATTCCACGAGAACGGCATAGGCGGCAACGAATATCGGCAGTGCTACAACCACTCAACGACCTTGTCTAAATGATTGCCGTTCGAGCCCTTGACGAGGATTGTCTTTCCCTCTATCGGATTTGCCTTGACATCGGCGATGAGCGCGTCAACGTCGGCGTAGCGTGGGAAAGATGTCCGCGCATTGTCGAAGCAATGTCCCACAAGGCGAACATCGGTCAGCCCGAACTTCTCCAGCATGTCGATTATCTTCTGGTGCTCGGCATCGCTGTCCGGTCCAAGCTCACGCATCTCGCCGAGTATGAGGGCCTTGTCGGGCAATGCCACCTCATTGAAGTTGTTTATGGAAGCCGCCATGCTCGTCGGGTTGGCGTTGTAGGCGTCTATTATGAGTGAATTGCGCTCGGTCTTCTTGAACTGCGAGCGGCTGTTTGTTGGTTTGTAGTTTTCTATCGCGTTCTTAATCTGCGACGGAGCCACACCGAAATAAGCGCCGACGCACACTGCCGCCAGCACATTCTCCGCGTTGTAAGCACCGATGAGCGATGTCTCAAGCAGATATTCCTTGTCGTCGCCCAG
>JAGCQO010000069.1 GCA_017965125.1 Paludibacteraceae bacterium | reverse complement strand
TCAGGTGTGCCTCGTAAGCCAGGCATGAGCCGCGAGGACCTCATCGGCATCAACGCTGGTATCGTTAAGTCAGTGACTGAGAGCGTAGTGAAATACTCTCCAAACGCTAAGATAATCATCGTTTCTAACCCTCTCGACGCAATGTGCTACTGCGCATACGTTACAGCTAAGCTCCCTGCTTCTCACGTATTCGGTATGGCTGGCGTGCTTGACGTCGCAAGATACAAGGCATTCATCGCTACAGAGCTCAACGTGAATCCAAAGGACATCAACGCACTTCTGCTTGGCGGCCACGGCGATTCTATGGTTCCAATGCCACGTTTCACTTCTGTAGGCGGTATCCCTGTAACTGAGATCATCTCTGAGTCAAGACTCAACGAGATCATCGAGCGCACAAAGGTAGGCGGCGGCGAGATTGTTAAGCTCCTCGGAACTTCAGCATGGTACGCTCCAGGCGCTGCAGCTGCTGCAATGGTTGAGGCTATCGTCACAGACGCTAAGAGAGTAATGCCAGTTTGCGCAATGCTCGACGGCGAGTACGGACAGAAGGGTCTTTACCTTGGTGTGCCTGTAGTGCTTGGCAAGAACGGTGTTGAGAAGGTTGTTGACCTCAAGCTCACAGCTGAGGAGCAGAGCCTGTTGAACACTTCGGCAGACGCTGTTAAGGCAACTGTAGAACACTTGAAGACTATCCTTTAATAGGTTTTTTTCATAATAGGAAACGGCCGGACCCTCAAAAAGTCCGGTCGTTTTTTTATTTAAAAAAATTTCATACATTTGCACTCGCTAAAGCACGATGCGATGGCTTTTCATCGCAAGAAAATGCGGATGTGGCGAAATTGGTAGACGCGCTAGACTTAGGATCTAGTGCCGTGAGGCTTGTAGGTTCGAGTCCTATCATCCGCACAAAAGGAAAAAACAACTGACCCGTATATATTACTCAATATATGCGGGTTTCTTTTTTACGAAAATGGGAGAATTTGACGGAAACAACGACGCCAGAATGGCATGGATGTTCGTGGAGCATACGGACAGGAACGTTTTCCTGACCGGGCGCGCAGGCACCGGCAAGACGACATTCCTGAAGTATGTGAGGGAGCACACCAACAAGCGCACTGTCGTGACTGCGCCTACGGGCGTGGCTGCCATCAACGCCGGCGGTGTCACTCTCCACTCGTTCTTCCAGCTGTCGTTGGGTCCTCTCGTGCCTGAGGCCATCCGTGAGAGCGACTACACCCACCGTTTCAACAAGACCAAAATCAACATCATAAAGACTCTCGACCTGCTCGTCATCGACGAGATAAGCATGGTGAGAGCCGATGTCCTCGACGCCGTCGATTTGGTGCTGAGGCGCTTCAGAAGGCATGACCTGCCTTTCGGCGGCGTGCAGTTGCTCCTCATCGGCGATATGCAGCAGCTTCCGCCAGTGGTCAAGGACGATGAGCACTCGCTTCTCGCAGCGCATTACAGCTCGCCGTTCTTCTTCTGCAGCAAGGCTTTGCAGATGACCAACCTCATCAGCATCGAGCTCAAGAAGATTTACAGGCAGCAGGACCAGGAGTTCATAAGCCTGCTCAATGCGGTGAGAGACAATAAGGTCGATGAGGCTGTGCTGGCGAAGCTCAACTCAAGGGTCGATGAAAAGGCGGAAAACGAGGAGGGCACAATAGCATTATGCACCCACAACGCCTCGGCCAACAAGATAAACGACGACAGGATAAACGAGCTGGAAGGCGAGGAATATGTGTTCGAGGCTACGATATACGGCGTTTTCAACGAGTCTTTGTATCCTGTTGACAAGGAGCTCTTGTTGAAAGAGGGCGCTCAGGTCATGTTCTGCAAAAACGACAACATCAGCCATGAGTTTTTCAACGGCAAAATCGGCGTTGTGGAAAGCATTGATGGGAAGGACATTTTCGTCAGATGCATCGAGGACGGCGAGTTGGTGAAAGTGCCGGTCATGACGTGGGACAATGTTAAGTACACCATCGACAACGAGACAGGCAAGATAAAGGAACATAAGGAAGGCTCGTTCTCGCAGTACCCGCTGCGTTTAGCCTGGGCGATAACGATACACAAGAGCCAGGGCTTGACCTTCGACAAGGTGATGATCGAGGCGAACCGTGCGTTCTCTCATGGTCAGGTGTACGTGGCGCTGTCACGTTGCCGCACTCTGGAGGGCATCCGTTTGCTGAAGCCGATTCCTTCGTCGTCGCTCATAACCGATGGCGCTGTCTCGGAGTTCACGGAGCATGTGGAGCAGAATCAGCCCGATGAAAAGGCGCTCGACAGGGCTGTGGGCAACTATAAGAGGGATGTGCTGAAGCGTGTGTTCGACTTTGCATACATAGGCATTTTCTTCGATAAATTCAGGCATATTCAGGAGGTGAATCGTGGTGCCATACCTTTGCAGGCGGTCGAGAAGATTGACGATGCGAGGGCGCGTTTTAGCGAAGAGATTCTGAGCGTGGCGTTGCGTTTTTGCAATGTGATAGACTCGAGGTTCGCCAACGACGTGAATGCGGAAAAGGACGATGAGTTCGGGCAGAAGATAAAGAACGGTGCAGACTATTTCATCAAGAAAATGGATGAGATAGTGAATCCGGTCGTTGTCATGAACTTGGAGTTCGACAACAAGGCGGTGAACGAAAGCCTGGAGGCATATCAGAAGGAATTGACCGAACGTTTCGCCGAAAGCCGTGCCATGATTGAGGTCTGCCGACAGGACTTTGAGGCAGCCGAAGTCATCAAGGCGCAGAACAAGGTGAGACTGAGCGAGGTGAAAGCCCAAGTGAAGAAAATGGCCGTTGGAAACGAGCTCTTCCAGTTGCTCGACGAATGGCGCGAACGTGTGGCTGACGAGAACAACACCGTCAAGTCCGCTGTCATGAACACAGCCAAGCTTCTGGAACTCTCGGAGAAGAAACCGAACGAGGTGAAGGAACTGAAGAAACTGCTCTCGCCTCCGAAGATGAAAAAGTACGGCGCCGACATCCTGTCAATCATAAACAAATATACCGGATACAGCACAGTACTGAATGATGAGATGTTTTTTTAATATCCCGTCACGAAATGTATGCGCATAAAAAAACCTCGCTGAAAAGCGAGGTTTTTTATTTTAGCTAAACGCTTATTACTTCTCAGCGAAAGAGAAATCCTTTGCGTCTGGATAGTTCTTCTCAAGGTCAGCGAGAACTCCGAAGATAGCCAAAGCTTCACCCATAGCTTCCTCTTCCTTACCCTCGTACTTCTTCTCCAATGTAGCTGTTGCAGTTTCCATTGCCTTGCCAACCTTAGCCTCAGCCTCCTGGATCTTCTTCAAATCGTCACCCTGTGGCTTGAAGTCCTTGTTAGCCTTTACGAAAGCGTCAGCCTCCTTTGCGAAGTTCAAAAGAGCGTCACCGTAAGCCTTGTATGAATCTACTGCTATCAGCTCCTTCTCAGCGTTCTCGAAGATTGCTACTGCCTCGTCAGCTGGAGACTTAGAACAAGAAACCATCACTGCAATAAGTGATAATGCGAATAATACTTTTTTCATGATTTAAAAAATTAAATTAGTTTATGGATTATGGGTGCAAATATAGATAATATTTTTAATACAAACCTTTTAAACATTAAAAAAATTAAACTTTTGCATTATCTTAATGAGATTTTCCGCTGGGTGAATATGTCGGTGAATTTGAATTGCTTACCGTCAAATAACCCTTTGTCGCTCAGTTTCAATTCTGGAATGACGAGCAATGTCATGAACGACAGTGTCATAAACGGAGCGTGGAAGCTTGTCCCCAGCTCCTTGACTTTACTGTTCAATTGTCTGTAGGTGTTGGCCACGTCCCTGCCTTTCAGCGGCGACATGAGTCCAGCCAATGGCAGTTCCAGCTCCTCGATGTTGTCGCCATCGACAGCCACCATTCCTCCCTTCAGCTCTACAAGTCGGTTCACAACTTTCACGATGGAGTCGTCATCTGTACCCACGCAGACTATGTTGTGGCAGTCGTGCGAGATGGTGCTGCCGAACGCTCCTCGCTTCAGCCCGAAGCCTCTTATGTAGGCCACGGCTGGCTTCACGTTGCTGTCGTATCTGTTCACGACCACCATCTTCAGTACATCTTTCTCGACCGATGGCATAACCTTGCCGTCTTGTATCTCAAGAACCTCCTGGTCTGTCTTGGTGTAAATCTGTCCGTTCTCGACCGAGATGATGTTCAGTCGTGTTCTTTCGCCTTCAGCCTTTGTGCATATCTCGTCCGCGCTTATCTTCTCGTGGTTCATGACGTTCGGGAACGTTGTGCCTTCGATGTTTCTTGGTGTGCGCCAAAAGGCTTCCTTGATGATTCCCAGCTCCTCGTCATAGACCATCGCACCGTCGATGTATGTCTGCTTCACGTTCCAATTCTCGTCTAAGACAACGAACTCCGCTCTCTCGCCGACCTTTATGCTTGCGTGCTTTATGCCGTAATGTTTTGCGGCGTTTACGCTTCCGGCTTTGAGGACGTTTCGGAGGTCGCATCCGTACTTCAAGGCTTTGATGCACATGCCGTCGATGTACGAGTGTGGGGTGCACAGTTCGTCGGGGTGCATGTCGTCGGTGCACATCATGACGCTGTCGGGGTATTTGTCTATCAAGGTGTAGAGGGCGTCGAAGTTCTTGGCCGCGCTGCCTTCCCTGATGAGGATTTTCATTCCGCGCTTTATTTTCTCCTCGGCCTCCTGTGTCGTCGCGCACTCGTGTTCGGTGGTTATTCCTGCTCCGGCGTACTTCACGAGTCCTTCGCCAGAAAGGGCAGGCGCATGGCCGTCTATCGGCTTGTTGTGTTTCTTGGCGGCGGCTATTTTCGCCATCACGTCCTTGTCTTCGCTCAACACTCCGGGATAGTTCATCATTTCAGACAGAAATGCGATGTCGTCTCGCTGCATAAGTCTTTCTACCGCGGTGGAGTCGAGAGTCGCTCCCGATGTTTCAAACTTTGTAGAAGGCACGCATGAAGGCGCTCCGAACAAGAAGTTGAACCTGACTTTCTTGCTGTCCTCGATCATGAAGTCGATGCCCGGCTCGCCCAGCACGTTCGCTATCTCGTGGGGGTCGGTCACAATTCCTGTGACGCCGTGCTTCACTGCCATTCTCGCGAACTCCGACGGCAGAAGCATTGAGCTTTCGATGTGCACATGGGCGTCTATCAGTCCCGGCATGATGTAGTTCATGTCGTCGGGCAAAGTGTCGTCCTTTGTTATGCTTGTGATTACTCCGTCGGTGACGTTTATCACAGCCTTATACATTTCCTCCTTGTATATGTCAGCGATATAACCTTCTAACTTGAAAGTGCTTTCCATTATTATAAACAACCTTTAGTTTCCAACTTTCTGAAGCGAATACCCCAGTTTGTGCAACTCCACGGCAGCGCCTATGGCGAACATGGCACGGCATGCTCTCGCGAAGACGTAGAACGCCATCGGGCTCTGTGGCTCGACCTGCTCATACCTTATGGCACTGACAGCCACGTCGGCCAGGCTCTGCATCGCCGACACTATCTGACGGCTCTCCTCGCCGCCTTTCTTGCACTTCAGTATGTCCTGCACTATGTGGTCGTCCATGTTGTCGAATCCGTCGGTGCCGTAGAAGCTTTCGTAGGCGTCGTCCTTGTGCTTTGCCCAGTCCTTGTCCCAGTAGTGCGCCGCAGCCATGCCTATGTAGGCCGCCCATGCCACTGCGACTGTCGGATATTCGTTTATCTGCGAGACGGCGTCTGCCATGTAGTTCGGCTCTATTCTTTTCCAGAATCCCGTCAAATCCTCAGTCTCCAGCATGCGCCCGCCCAAGACCCCTCTCGATGAGGCTATCTCGACCAGCCCGGTGCGAAGCCTTTGCTCAAACCTGTCCAACTGTTCCTTGTCCATATCAGTATAAGTTTATGTATTCGTATGTGTTTCCTATGCCGTCGAGGTATTTGCTGAAAGCCTCGAACGACAGCACGACCGTCCCACGGCAATCGTTCGGATGAAACGACAGCTTCTCGGCCTTCCTTATGTTCTCGTCAAGGAAAAGGTGCACGTGGTGCTCCGTGTCGTTTATCAGCCCGAAAGGCGACACGCTGCCTGGCTCGAGCCCTAAGTATTTCATCATCCTTTCTGCCGAAGCGAACGACAGTTTGCCGCACGAAGGCAGTCCTTGGGATACGAGCGTGTTCTTCAGCCGCTGCTCCAGGTCGTGGATGTCCAAGTTGTGGTCGCAGTCGAAACAAACAAGATAATGCTTGTTGCCTTTGTGGTTTCTGAAGAACAGATTCTTGCAGTGCAATGAGCCGTCGTCCTTCCACCATCTTTTGGCTTCCTCTATGGTTTTCCCTTCGGGATGATTGTAACTCTCGAACGGTATGTCGTGTTCTTTTAAATACTCTAATACTTTTTCCTCGCGTGTCATAACAAAAAAAGGCAGAGCTTGAAAAACTCTGCCTTCAAATTTAGGCATTTTCTATTCCACTACAATATTCTTGTCTTTTGGATACTTAACCTTGTATCTGAAAGTGACGTCTTTTTTCTCGCCAGCGCCGAGATTCATCTTCCATATCAGCTCGCCGGTGCTTTCGTTCTTCGACGCTCCGTCTGTGCCGGTGGTTGTCACCTCGATGTCGCTTTGTCCGCTTACAGGCACTTGATCGTGGATAGAAAGCTTGATGGCTGTCTTCTTGTTGTTCTTAGCCGAAATCTTCCATCCTCTTTCCACTTCCTTCTTGCTGCTCAGGATTTTTGTGCTTGTGTAGTCCTTGGCTGCCTCGCGCGACACTAAGATGCTCTTGTCTCTGCCGAGCGACAGTTTCAGAGTGTCGTTCTGTCTTGTGCTTTCGATT
>JAGCQO010000068.1 GCA_017965125.1 Paludibacteraceae bacterium | reverse complement strand
GCAAAGACAATGGGACTGGAAGAAAATGTTGTACAGCGTCTCGTTGCAGGGCTTCATAAGGTGTTTCCAAAATGGCAACAGCTCATAAAAGATTCCTTCCTTAGCGAAGGTCAGAAACTGGCGTATGAAGAACTGGTGGCTGCTCGGCTGAATAGGTTGCAGGAGTAAGCTTCCCCTTGCTCCCCCTATACACACCAAAGGCGCATTTCTCAATGCGCCTTTGGTTGTCTTTATCTCTGTGTTTCTTAGAACAAATACTTTCCGAAGAAGAGGAGCAAGAGGTAAGTCATTGTCACGCCGATGACGCCGATGATGACGCCGACCTTCGCCATGTCGGACTGCTTGACGAGTCCTGTCGAGTGGGCGAGGGCGTTTGGAGGTGTCGAGATAGGCAGTGCCATGGCCAGTGAGGCACAAAGCGCGATACCTATGAGCAACGATGTGATGCCTCCGAATGCTCCAAGGGCGTCGCCGATGCCGGCTCCTACAGCTGCTAATATCGGCACGAGGAGCGCCGCTGTGGCTGTGTTGCTTATGAATGTTGACATCAGCAGGCAGAGAACGCCCGAACCGATGATTGTCACCATTGTTGGCCTTGTCTCAAACGGAATCGCTTTCACAAGGTGCTCGGCAAGACCGGTCTTGTCCATGCCTACTCCCAGTGCGAAGCCTCCAGCCACGAGCCACAGAACGTCCCATGGAATCTCCTTGAGGTCGTTTTTCTTTATGATGCCGGTCGTTGTGAGCACTGCTACAGGAATCAGGGCAACGACGTTCGCATTAACGCCAGTGACCTTGTCGAGCATCCACAAGAGAACAGTAACCGCGAACACGACATAAACGATAATCGCGTCCTTGTCTTTTCTCATTTCGCCTTCGATCTTGATTATGATGTTCTTCTCGTTGAATGGGAACATCTTCAGAAGCAGGAACCATGAGATGAGCAAAAGTACGATGACGAATGGAACCATGACCATCATCCATTCTCCGAATCCGATGTTGAGGTTCAAGCCTTCTGGGTCGTTCAGATACTTGAGCGCGATGGCGTTAGGCGGTGTGCCCACAGGAGTACCGATTCCGCCGATGTTTGCCGCGATAGGTATGGCCAACACAAGGCCGACTTTTCCGCTGCCGTTGCAGTCGTCGGTCGCCTTCAGGATCGGCGCGAGGATTGTCACCATCATGGCTGCTGTGGCTGTGTTGCTCATGAACATTGAGAACAATGCTGTGATGACGATGAAACCCAGAAGCACGAAGTGTGATTTTGTGCCGAATGGTTTGAGGAGCACTCTTGCCAGGTTGGCGTCGAGGTCGCACTTCTTAGCTGCGATGGCGAGCACAAATCCGCCAAGGAACAGCATTATGATAGGGTCGGCGAATGTCGCCATCAGGTCTTTGTATTTTATGAGGTCTCCAGCTGCTTGGGTCGCAGTGTCGGTCGGTGTAAGGAACCATATACTGCTGGTGGAGACGGAGAGCAACATTATGACGATGATGAGGACCGAAGTTGCCCAGATAGGAATAGCCTCCGTGATCCACATTATTGCCGCGAATGCGAAAATGGCAATAACTCGTTGCTCTACTACGGATAGATCCTTGATTCCAAAGGAAGTCGATGGCAACAACCAAAGCACCAGCAGTGCCAGGGTTGAAAGCACAAATCCGAATGTTTTTCTGTTAGTCATGGTTAGGTTTGTGAATATTTATTCAAAAATGTCCAAAGGTAATATTTTTATTGTGTCGTTGTTAAGATAAATTGTCACTTAATTTTGAAAAAATATAAAAAAACAAGAGTGAACTTTTTTGTAATCAAAGCCGTGATATGAATAATGTGTGTAAGCGGACAAAAATCATTATTTTTGTGTCCTCAATTATATACTAAAACAATTATGAAGATAGCGATAGTGAAATATAACGCAGGAAACATACGCTCGGTGTCTTGCGCTTTGGAAAGAATCGGCATCGAGGCTGAGGTCTCCGACGACGCTGAAGTGCTGTGCAAGGCCGACAAGGTTATATTTCCGGGTGTGGGCGAGGCTTCCACTGCCATGGCTTACCTCAAGGCGAAGAAGCTCGACCTGCTGATTCCTCAGCTCAAGCAGCCAGTGCTGGGCATCTGTCTCGGACTGCAGCTCATGTGCCGCCACAGCGAGGAGGGCAACGCCGACTGCCTGAACATTTTCGACCTCGACGTGAAGAGGTTCGACGACAGGCTGAAGGTGCCGCAGATAGGCTGGAACGACTTGAAGGACTTGAGGTCGGACTTGTTCAAGGGCTTGGCTGACAATCCTTATGTGTATTTCGTGCATGGTTATTACGCCGAACTGGGCGAAAACACGATAGCGAAGGCCGAGTACGGAATAGAGTACAGCGCGGCGCTCAATAAAGACAATTTTTACGCGACCCAGTTCCACCCGGAGAAGTCGGGAAGCGTCGGTGAGACGATACTCCGCAATTTTATAGACTTGAAATAACAGAGCTTTATGCTTACAAAAAGAATAATACCTTGTCTGGACGTGAAGAACGGACAGACTGTGAAGGGAATAAACTTCCTGAATATTAAAGAGGTCGGCGACGCTGTGGAGCTTGGCGCGCAGTACGCGAGAGACGGTGCCGATGAGCTCGTGTTCCTCGACATCACCGCTACGAACGAGAAGCGCAAGACGCTGTCGGAGCTGGTGAGCAGAATCGCGAGAAACATAAACATCCCTTTCACTGTGGGCGGTGGAATCTCCTCGGTCGATGACGTGTCTGTGCTGCTGAACTGCGGTGCCGACAAGATTTCGGTCAACACGGCGGCAGTGAAAAATCCGCAGCTGATAAACGACCTGGCGCTGAACTTCGGCTCGCAGTGCGTTGTGCTGGCGGTCGATACGAAGTTTGTTGACGGCGAATGGCTCGTTTATCTCAACGGCGGCCGTGTGCCTACGGAAATCAGGACCAAGGACTGGGTCAAGGAGGCTGTGGACAGAGGCGCTGGCGAGATTCTCCTTACGTCCATGAACAATGACGGAACGAAGGACGGCTTTGCCATCGACATAACCAAGG
>JAGCQO010000067.1 GCA_017965125.1 Paludibacteraceae bacterium | reverse complement strand
CTTGCCGTCGTACTGTAAAACGGTCTCGAATCTGAAGTTCGGCGTCAATGTCTCGAGTGCTGTGGCTGTAGTCACAATCTTCGTTGTGCTGGCTGGTATAGCACATGTCTTTGAATGATACTCAGCCACCGTTCTCGATGTTGAGACATCCTTGACCAAAAGGCTTATGTTCGCGCGTCTGAGAGCCGGATTGGAAACGAATTCCTGAACAGCCTCACTTTGAGAAAAAGCGGAAAGATTTACGAACAACGATAACGTTAAGCCCCAAAGTATATGTTTGTTCATAAATATGGTTTACTATTACGGTTTAATGAAATACGAAGGTATGAAAAAAAGCGTACTTTTGTATTCTTAATCAAGCAACAAGTAGGAAAAATGATGTTCGCAGACATAATAGGGCAGGAAAAGGTGAAAAAGCACTTAATCGACTCCGCAAAAAGCGGAAGAGTGCCTCACGCCCAGCTGTTCTGTGGAGCGGAGGGCACAGGCAAGCTCGGACTCGCCATAGCCTATGCGCAGTACATCTGCTGCGAACACCCTACCGACAACGACTCATGCGGCACCTGTCCGTCGTGTCTCAAGTTCAGAAACCTCGCCCACCCCGACCTGCACTTCGTGTTCCCGATTGTGAAAAAGGACAACGAGACGTGCGACGACTACCTGAAGCAATTCAGAGCGGCTGTGGCCAAAGACCATTACCTGACCAACATCGAATGGATTAGCGAGATTAGCAACGAAACGAAAAAAGGCAGAATCTATGACTCGGAAAGCGGCCAGATAATAAAGAAACTCTCGCTCAAATCATACGAGGGCGGATACAAATTCATGATAATCTGGCAGCCGGAGAACATGGATGTCGGCACGGCGAACAAAATCCTGAAAATCATAGAGGAGCCGCCAGCAAAGACGCTCATGATACTCGTGAGCAACGAGCCCGACCGCATAATCGGCACCATACTCTCGAGAACGCAAAGAGTGAGTGTGCCGCCTGTGGAGAAGGAGGAGATTGAGAAATACATAAAAAACAACTTCCAGCAAAACGACGACGAAGCGAAATACATAGCAAGAGTCGCCTCCGGAAGCATCGTGGCCGCCAGAAACGCCGCCGAGAGCAACTCCGCAAACAAACAGCACTTCGAGGACTTCAAGTTCCTGATGAGAACGACTTGGGGAATAAGAAACTACAGCACGCTGGACAAGAAAGGCGACGCGCTCATCGACCTGCGCAAATTCGCTGAGGCAATGGCAAAGAACTCAAGAAACCATCAGATTGAGTTCCTGCGATACGCCCAGAAAATGATAAGAGAAAACTTCATATACAACTTCCATAACGAGAACTTAAATTATTTGGCACCGTTCGAGAAAGAATTTTCAAGCAAATTCTCACCGTTCATAAACTAGGGCAACGTGATAGGCATCTCCACATGCTTAGGCGAAGCAGAGAGGTCAATTGCACAGAACGGACAGTCAAAAATCATTTTCACCGACCTTGCTCTGAAAATGATTATGTTATTGAAAACAAATTAATTAACTATCCAAAAACAATTAAAATGATTGACATAAAAAAAATAAGAGAAGACTTCCCTATACTTGAAGAGCAAGTTTACGGACACAAACTCGTATATCTCGACAACGCAGCCACAACACAGAAGCCAAAGTCGGTGGTTGAAAGCATCGTCAACGGCTATTACCACAAAAACGCCAACGTACACAGAGGCGTGCATTGGCTGAGCCAGGAGGCGACAGAGGCGCATGAGGCTGCGAGAGAGACCGTCAGGAAATTCATAAACGCAGAGAAGACGAGCGAGATTATCTTCACAAGAGGAACGACCGAGTCGCTCAATATCGTGGCAGCGACATTCGGCGAGCTCCTCGAGAAGGGCGACGAGATAATCGTCAGCCAGATGGAGCACCACTCCAACATCGTGCCTTGGCAGCTCGTGTGCGAAAGGAAGGGCGCAAAGCTCGTCATGCTCCCGATCGACAGTAACGGCGAGATAAGCCTTGAGACACTGAAAACGCTCATAAACGAAAGGACAAAACTCGTGTCGATAGCGCATGCGTCAAACACATTGGCGACAGTGAACCCCGTGAAAGACGTCATCAAAATAGCGCACGAGAACGGCATTCCTGTCATGATAGACGGAGCGCAGTCGGTGCCTCACTTCAAGGTCGATGTGCAGGACCTCGACGCCGACTTCCTCGCCTTCTCCGGACACAAAATCTACGGCCCTACCGGCATCGGAGTGCTCTACGGAAAAGAGAAGTGGCTCGACAAACTCCCTCCTTACCAAGGCGGCGGCGAGATGATCGACAAGGTGACTTTCGAGAAGACCACGTTCAACGTCCTGCCTTACAAGTTCGAGGCCGGAACGCCAGACTTCATCGGCTCTACGTCGTTGGCCGCAGCGCTCGACTACGTGTCTGCCATCGGAATGGACAACGTCGCTGAGCACGAGAAGGAGCTCGTCGAATACGCGACAAAAAGGCTGAGCGAGATAGAGGGCATGAGGATTTACGGCAACGCGAAGAAAAGAAGCGGACTCGTGTCATTCCTCGTCGGCGACATTCACCCTTACGACCTCGGAACAATTCTCGACAAGCTCGGAATCGCCGTCAGAACCGGACACCACTGCGCACAGCCGACTATGGACTTCTTCGGCATCGAAGGCACAGTCAGAGCGTCGTTCGGCATTTATAACACAAAAGAGGAAATAGACACGCTGGCCGAGGGTATCCTCAGAGCCAAAAAGTTATTCCATAAGTAGTTTTTGCATATCTTTGTAAGATAATACTTTAAAAAGTCGAAAGATGACTATCAACGAAGCACAAGACGAAATAATATCAGAGTTCGAGTTCCTTGAAGACTGGCTTGACAAATACCAGGAGATAATCGACAAGGGCATGAACGCCAAGATAGACCCTAAATACAAGACACCAGAGTATCTGATAGAAGGCTGCCAGTCCAAAGTGTGGATACACGCCGAATACAAGGACGGCAAGGTGATATACGAATCGGAGAGCAACACCGACATCGCCGGCGGAATAGCCGTGATGCTGGTGAGCGTG
>JAGCQO010000009.1 GCA_017965125.1 Paludibacteraceae bacterium | reverse complement strand
ATAGAGCCGGCAGAATCATGGACCAGCTCGAGGCTGCGGGCATTGTAGGACCATTCGAAGGAAGCAAGCAAAGACAAATTTTAGTGCCAGACGAATACAGTTTGGAATTAAAATTGCATCCCGAGAATCATCAAACAAGCGCGAGTGACACAAATACGTTAGAATCTTAAAAAACATGACTATGAGAAAATCTTTATTTATAACTGCGGCTTTGGCTGCATCTATGACATTTACAAGCGTTTATGCACAGCAGCAGAGAACGCACCAGAAGCCTGTCACAAAGGCCGACATCCCGTCGCAGACCGACGCCAAGGCGAAGGCATTGCTCGACAAGGCTGCCGAGAAGTACAAGAGCGACATTAAGGTGGATTTCAAGATACTCGTGAATGACACCAAGACAGGAAAGAAAGAGAACATCACTGGCGAAATCATGATGAAGGGCGTGAAGTTCAGACTCTCGGTCCCTGGCACACAGACATATTACGACGGCAAGTACGAATACATCTACGTGGCTAAGGACAATGAGGTCTCTATCACAACTCCAACCAAGAAAGACCTTCAGGAGGTTAATCCGGCTTACCTCATGACCAGCTACACATCGAACTCGACCATACAGTTCAGCATGGACAACAAGAGCTCAGACCCTAACCACATCATAGACATCTATCCAGACAGAAGTCAGGGCAAGGGCTACTACAAAGCCACAGTGAAGATAAACAAGAAGACGCTCGATGTGGTGTCTATAAACATCCTGAGCCAGAACGGCGTGCATACGCTTTTCTCTGTGGTCAAGACACAGAAGAACACCTACGGCGATGCGTTCTTCACATTCTACCCGAAGTCTCATCCGGGAGTCGTAGTGAACGATCTTAGATAATAATTTATAATGAGACGTGCTTTGCTGTGCGTCTCTTTTTGTTTTACATAAAAAGTGAATGATATGGCAGAAAGAATAAAGTGCGTTATCATAGGCTCGGGTCCTGCTGGATACACGGCTGCGATATACGCGTCGAGAGCCAACTTGTCGCCAGTGCTTTACGAAGGCATGCAGCCAGGCGGACAGCTGACGACAACAACCGAAGTCGAGAACTTCCCCGGATACCCGGAAGGCGTGGACGGCAACGAGATGATGGAGCAGCTCAAGCAGCAGGCTTTGAGGTTTAACGCCGACATCAGAAGCGGAAGGATAACCGAAGCCGATCTGAGCGTTTGGCCATTCAAACTGAAGGCGAACACAGACCATGAGATAGAGGCGGAGAGCGTCATCATATCCACAGGCGCGTCGGCCAAGTACCTCGGACTCGCTGACGAGAACAAGTACAGAGGCAAGGGAGTGTCGGCTTGTGCTACGTGCGACGGGTTCTTCTTCAGAAAGAAGACTGTGGCCGTGGTGGGCGGTGGCGACACAGCGTGTGAGGAAGCTTTGTATCTCAGCCAGCTTTGCCAGAAGGTTTATCTGATAGTCCGCAAGAACTATCTCCGTGCTTCGGACATTATGAAGAAAAGAGTAGAGGAAAGGGAGAACATCGAGGTGCTTTACGAGCACAACACGGTCGGACTCTGGGGCGAAGGCAAGGTGCAGGGCGCCCACCTCGTTAAGCGCAAGGGCGAACCGGACGAGCAGAACGTGGACATCGAGATAGACGGATTCTTCCTCGCCATAGGCCATCAGCCAAACTCGTCGTTGTTCAAAGGACAGCTGGAACTGGACGAGCAGGGCTACATCATAACCAAGGGCAACAGCACTGCGACGAGCGTTGACGGTGTGTTTGCAGCAGGCGACGTGGCCGACAGCGTTTACAAGCAGGCGGTCATAGCGGCAGGAAGCGGAGCCAAGGCGGCTTTGGATGCCGAGAAGTGGCTTGCGTCCAAGGAGTAGGAGCCGGCGAGGCGACACAGCATAAGAAAAGGCGGATGTTTAATCCGCCTTTCTTCGTTTTGTTTCGTTTTATTTCTTTTCCTTCAGGCTGAACTTGTCCGCCCCTTCGCAAAAAGCAATCAGCATCATCGCCCCGATGTAGTTGGTCTTTGTGTCTATCGACTCGATGTGCGACAGCTCTTCCTTGTATTTGCGTTGCGTCTCCTTGTCCGCCTTTTTGTACTTGTCGTTTATGTTCTCGATCGAGTGGTATATGAACAGCAGTTCGTCCACCTCGTCGTCGGTCAGGACGCCGTCTTCGGCGGCTT
>JAGCQO010000066.1 GCA_017965125.1 Paludibacteraceae bacterium | reverse complement strand
GGCATCGCGTCGCCGTTGTACTTGCCGTCCCATGCGTTGACCGACGAAGGGTATTTCGCGATTTCCTTGCCGAAACGGTCGTAAATTCTCACTGACGCCGATGTGTAGCAGTCGAAGTTCTTGATGACGAAGTTGTCGTTGTCGCCGTCTCCGTTAGGCGTGAAGAACCTCGGCGTCTCTATCGGCGGACAGATTGTGAAGTAGAATGAGTATGAGATGACGTCCTGTATGCAGGTGCGGTTTATTATCATGTCTATCGTGTTTCTGCCCTCACGCAGTTCGGACATCGGTATCTCCACCGTATAGACAGGCTCGCTGCTGCCGTCCACATCCAAGTCCTTGCCGTTGAGCCTCCAGTTCACGTTTATGAATTCGGACCTTATCTCTCTGTCGAACATGAACATGTCGTTGCTTGTGTACTGGTGCACCTCGTCGGGGATGTAGGCGACGTCCTCCATGTTGTTCACCGACGTTCCGGTGAAGTAGCCGTAGCTCTCGTAGCTGTAGTCGTCGGAGCTCATGTCCGAGTATCCGTAAACGTAGGCCATGAGGCCGCTGTCGTTGGATATGGTGTGTGGCTGCGGAGTTATCAGTATTCTTGCTGATGAATAATCCCTGTTTGCCGGAATAGGCTTGAACCTGTCGGAAATCAGGTTGTCGTCTAATCTGGTGAGGGCGACTGCCGACGTAGGCACTATCACTTGTACGTAGTGGTTGTTGATGTGTGCCGACGGACATGGCGAGAAGACCGACTTCCTGACGGCTTGCTCCAATGGATTAACCCATATCATGAACGGGTCGCCGAGTCCGGAGCATGTGCCCCCTATGGCGTACTGCGTCACGGCGATAGGGAAGTCGGCCGACACGTTGGCTGGCGAATCGCCTACCTCGAACTCGTAGAACTCGTTGCCGTCCAGCGTGACTGTTGTGTCTTCGCCGGCGACACTGACATGCACCGTGGCCGCCTCCTTTGGCTGCACGATGATGCGGCTGTCTCTTTCTCTCTCGACAGTCGGCGACACGATGAATCGCTTGCCCCACGCCCTCATCGGCGGAATCTGCTCCACAAGCACGTCGCACGCCGGGCAGTCGTCGGGGATGTACGGGCAGTAGTTGCCGGAGAACAACGCTATCGGCTTGCAGTCGTTCGAATGCACACGTGTGCCGAGGAGCTCCCTGCCGGCCACCATCAGCGCCTGACCTTTGTTGAGCGTGAACGAGTGCGTCGAGCCGGGACGGAATATCTCGTCGGCGCTGTTGTAAACCTGTGCGGAGAATGTTATGTCCACGACGGTGTTGTCGTCGGTCGCTACGGCGCAGAACGTGCCTCTGGCCGAGCTGTTGTAGCATGCTATTCGGTAGTCGGTGCCGAGCGATTGTATCGGCAGCACGACGGACGCGTCGAAGGAGTATGGCTGGTAGTTGCCTATGTAAACGCTGGCTGTGTCGGAGGTCGTCAGCATCAGGCCTTTGTTGTAGTATCCGACCGTGTCCACGCCTTCAGCGTCGCAGTATCCTTGTTCCTGCGGGATGTCGATTCTCGTCACCTTGTTGGCTTCCACGGTGAATGCTTTGTTCCATCCTGTGGCTGGGTTTACGATTGTGCCTTGGCAGTCGTTTTTCGATGCGACGAGCACGAACGGCTCTATGTTTCCGCCTGCGCCCTTCAGGTATCCGTCTGTCAGTCCCATGAAGCTGAGCCAGAATGTCTTGCCTTCGGTTGTGAAGTCTGCGGCAAGGACATCGGCTGTCATGGCTGATAGCAGAATGAGCAGGATAGTGGTTATGTGGCGGAGTTTTGTCATTGCTATTCTACAAAGATACTGTATTCCCTGTGTAGAATATTGCGTAAAAAGAAAGCGGATGGCTTAAACCACCCGCTTTTTCACGTTTTTTATTTATTAAAGCGTTTTTTTACTTCGAAAGGTATTCGTGGATAGCCGCAGCGGCCTTTCTTCCGTCGCCCATGGCAAGTATCACAGTCGCGCCGCCTCTCACAATGTCGCCGCCGGCGAAGATTGTAGGGATTGTGTCGCTCTGCATGTTGTCGTTCACCACGATTGTGCCCTTTGGAGTCACGTTCAGGCCCTTTATTGAGCTTGGCACGATTGGGTTAGGCGACACGCCAATGGCTACAATTACCAAGTCGGCGTCGAGTGTCTCTATCGCTCCTGGTATCTCGACCGGCTTTCTTCTTCCTGACTCGTCAGGCTCGCCGAGCTCCATCTTCTGCAGACAGACCTGCTTTACGCGTCCCTTCTCGTCGGCGAGGTACTCGATAGGGTTGTGCAGTGTGAGGAATCTCACGCCCTCAGCCTTTGCGTGGTGCACCTCCTCGAGTCTGGCAGGCATCTCCTGCTCGGAGCGGCGATAGACGATTGTTGCTGTCTCGGCGCCGAGTCTCAGCGCTGTTCTCACAGAGTCCATGGCTGTGTTTCCACCTCCCACTACGACCACGTTCTTGCCTTTGTAAACAGGAGTGTCGGTCTCTGGGTTCGATGCGTCCATGAGGTTGACACGTGTCAGGTACTCGTTGGAAGAGAGCACGTTTATGTAGTTCTCGCCCGGTATGTTCATGAATCTTGGCAGTCCGGCTCCGCTACCTACGAACAGGCACTTGAAGCCTTCCTTCTGCAGGTCCTCTACGGAGATTGTCTTGCCCACGATGCAGTCTGCCACGAACTTAACGCCCATCTTGCGCAGGCTGTCGATTTCTACGTCCACCACCTTGTTAGGCAGACGGAACTCTGGGATTCCGTACTTCAGCACACCGCCTATCTCGTGCAGTGCCTCGAACACGGTCACGTCGTAGCCGAGCTTTATGAGGTCGCCGGCGCATGAGAGTCCCGAAGGTCCCGAGCCGATGATTCCCACCTTGATGCCATTGCTTGGCTGGCACTCAGGCAGCGATGCCTTGCCGCTGTTGCGCTCGTAGTCGGCAGCGAATCTTTCGAGGTTTCCTATAGCCACAGCCTTGCCGCCCATCTTCAGATGTATGCACTGGCTCTCGCACTGCTTCTCCTGCGGGCACACACGTCCGCACACTGCTGGCAACGCGCTTGTCTTCTTCAGTATCTTGGCAGCCTCGAGGAATTCGCCTCGCTCTATGTTCTTGATGAATCCCGGGATGTCGATTGACACTGGACATCCGACGGTACACATAGGCTTGCCGCAGTCGAGACATCTTGACGCCTCCTTCACGGCTTGCTCCTCGGTCAGACCCTGGTTCACTTCCTCGCGGCTTCTGCGGCGGTAGTCAGGGTCGAGTTCGTTCATTGGGATGCGCTCTGTCGCAGTGCGCTCCTTTGGTTTTATGCTGTTGCGCAGCTCTGTTCTCCAAGCTGCATTTCTATCTTCCATAATTAATAATGATTATTGGGGTGATTAATAGCGCAGAGGCTTCTTCATTTCTTCAGCCTCCAGGTCTCTGTATGCTCCGAGACGCATCATCATCTCGTCGAAGTCCACTTGGTGGGCGTCGAACTCAGGACCGTCAACGCAGACGAACTTTGTCTTTCCGCCCACAGTCACACGGCAAGCGCCGCACATTCCTGTTCCGTCCACCATGATGGTGTTGAGCGATGCTATCGTAGGCACCTCGTATTTTTTGGTGAGCAGCGAGACGAACTTCCTCATTATCGCTGGTCCGATAGTCACACAAAGGTCAACCTGCTCTCTGTTTATGATGTTCTCCACACCGTTTGTCACAAGTCCTTTTGTGCCGTAAGAGCCGTCGTCGGTCATTATCACTACCTCGTCGGCGTATTCTCTCACCTGGTCCTCAAGTATTATGAGGTCCTTGGTTCTTGCCGCGAGCACAGCGATTACCTTGTTGCCTGCCTTCTTCATCGCCTCTATGATAGGGAGCATAGGCGCTGTGCCGACACCTCCGGCTGCGCAAACTACTGTTCCGTAGTTGCGTATGTCTGTCGGACGGCCGAGCGGACCCACTACGTCGGCTATTGTCTCGCCTTCGTTGAGCTCGCACAGTCTTGCTGATGAATGGCCAACGGCCTGTACTACTAATGTTATTGTTCCTTTCTCCTCGTCAGATGAGGCTATGGTCAATGGGATTCTTTCGCCCTTGTCGTCGATCTTGACAATCACGAAATTGCCTGGTCTGCGGGAACGTGCTATTAGCGGTGCCTCGATGTCAAGGCGCACTACTTTTTCGGAAAATCGTTCTTTGCGTACGATTTTATTCATAATTGATTATTATAAAGTTGAATGATTGGTGCGCAAAATTATGTTTTTTGGCTATCATTGCAAAGCGTAAAACGTAAATTAAGGAAAATACTTAAATGGAGCAGGGTGGATAATTCGCGCACGGCGACAAGCTGCGGCGGTTAATCAAAAGACAAAACACACATAAAAAATATAATTATGAATACTAATCTGGAAGATAAAACCATGTCTTTGTTCGAGGATTTGT
>JAGCQO010000065.1 GCA_017965125.1 Paludibacteraceae bacterium | reverse complement strand
TTCAAACTGGATTTGATTTCTAAATGTCAGTTTTTGCAAACACACCAAAGGCGCAGTTTTCAATGCGCCTTTGGCATTCTATATCGTTGCTTGATTTGCGACTTATGCTAAAAAAAGACGGATTTTTCAATCCGTCTTTTTAATTGGTTTTGTGTGTCCTCTTATTTCTTGCTCAAGTCGATGGCATAATAGCCAGCTTCGCCAGTGGTGTAGATGCCGGAGATGAAAAGCGCGTTGTCTCTATTGCTGCCGTTGCTCACTTCGGACAGCGCATTCTTGATGTCCTTAATCTCGCTAATCGGCTTGTTGTTTATGCGGATTATGACAAAGTCTTTTTTGATGCCGGCCTGTTGGAACTTGCCGTCTTTTGTGACGCTTGTGACGAGCACTCCGTTGCTGATGTTCAGCTTCGTCAGTCTGTCCTTGCCGAGTTCCTGGAATGACGCGCCGAGTTCTTCGAGCGTGTTGGCTGTCATGACTTCAAGGTTGCCTCTCTTGTTTTTCAGCTCGACGGTGAATGTCTTCTCGCTGTCGTTTCTGAGCACAGTGACAGAGACGTTGTCGCCAGGCGCTTTGCGAGCGATTTGTTCCTGCAGCTCAGCCACGGAGTTCACCCTTTTGTCGTTTATCTTGGTTATTATGTCGCCTTCCTTGATTCCAGCGGCCTTGGCAGCCGAACCGTCGCTCACAGAATGAACGTATGCGCCTTCCATAACCTTGATTTTCTTCTCCTTGGCTAATTCGTCGCTGATGTCGGAGATTGACACGCCGAGAATCGCTCTTTGCACTTCGCCGTATTTCTTCAGGTCATCGACGACCTTCTTCGCTATGTTGCTTGTGATGGCGAAGCTGTATCCGGTGTAGCTGCCGGTTTGTGTGGCGATGGCTGTGTTTATGCCGACCAATTCGCCTTTGAGGTTGACGAGCGCGCCTCCGCTGTTGCCTGGGTTCACTGCGGCGTCGGTCTGTATGAACGACTCGATTTTCATGTCGGAGCTAAGTATGTTTATGTTTCTGGCTTTGGCGCTGACGATGCCGGCTGTGACGGTTGAGGTCAGGTTGAACGGGTTGCCTATGGCCAGCACCCATTCTCCGACTTTCAGGTCGTCCGAGTTGCCGAACGGAATAGTGTGCAGATTCTCCGCGTCTATCTTCAGCAGCGCGATGTCGGTGTTAGGGTCGGAGCCGATGACCTTGGCTGTGTAGGTCTTTTTGTCGTTGAGCGTGACCTCGATTTCGTCGGCGTCGGCTATCACGTGGTTATTGGTGACGATGTATCCGTCTTCGGTGATTATGACGCCCGAGCCAGAAGCCATGACTGGTCGTGTTTTCTGTTGCTGCTGCATGCGTGGCTGTCCGAAAAAGAATTGGAAGAACGGGTCGTCGTCAAAACCCATCATGCTGCGCTGTTTAACTTCGGTTTTTGTTTTCACGTGGACCACCGCGTTTATCGATTTTTCAGCGGCCTTGGTGAAGTCGGGAACTTGTGCGTTGAGGTTGAACGATGCTGTCAATATGACAGACAGTAAAATGACGTGTTTTTTGAATGATGTTTTCATAGTCATAAATAATGAATGTCTTTATTATCGTATGCTTCTCTATCAAATACCTTGCAACAGCGCCTTTGTCAGTCCATTTTTTAGCACCATTTAACCGACTAAGCCTCAGTTAAACAATGGCTGCTGATGTGTTAATCGGAATTTATCTTTGTCGCCAGCGTGCTGCTCGTTTTATGTGAATTCTTCTTTATGATGACTTCCTGTTTACTCCTTATTTTATCAACGGGAAACTGATGTAGAATGTGGTGCCGTGTCCTTCTTCGGAGTTGAACCAGATGTCGCCGTCGTTGTTGTTCACGATGTTTTTCACTATGGCGAGGCCCAGTCCCATGCCCGAGTTCTTGGTTGTGAAGTTCGGGGTGAAGATGCGGTCTTTTATGTCAGCCGGTATTCCAGAGCCGTTGTCTTTTATCTCGATGGTGATTTTTTTGTCTTTTGTCTGTGCGCTGATGTTCACTTCGCCGTCTTTCTTGTTGTGCGGAATGGACTGTATGGCGTTCTTTATGACGTTGCTGAACACCTGCTTTAGCTGCGTCTTGTCGGCCAAGATGAAGATGTTGTCGTTGGCTATGTCGCAGTTCACGGCCACGTTCTCGTCGTTATGGCGGAACAGCTCAGCCACAGATATGAGGCTGTCGTTTATGTTGACTCTCTCCTTTTTCGCTTCCGGCATTTTGGCGAAGTTGCTGAATGCGGTTGCTATGGCGGACAGCGACTCGATTTGCTCGATCAGCACTTTCGACGACTTGTCGAAGAACTCGTCGAAGCGTTCGCTGTCGTTCTCTTTTTTCATTCTCTGCATCATCTGTATAGACAGTTTCATCGGCGTCAGCGGATTTTTTATCTCGTGGGTCACTTGCCTTGCCATTTGTTTCCATGCAGCCTCACGCTCGGACTGGGCGAGCTTCTCCGCCGATTCGTTCAGCTCATCGACCATGATGTTGTACTGCTCGACAAGTTTGCCGATTTCGTCGTCCTTGTCATACTGCAGTTTCTCGTTTCTGCCCTTGAGCTGGAATGCGGCGAGCTTGTTCTTTATCTGGTCGAGCGGCCTTGAGAACTGCTTGCTCACGATGATTGAAATCCAGGTCGAGATAAGCAGTATGACCAAATAGATGCTTATGGTTATGGCAAGCAGGTTGAACACCTCGTTCCTCAGTCTTTCGTACGAGAAGAACGACGGCACGCAAATGTAGCCGAGAAGCTTGTTTGACGAATTGAAGATGGGCGCGTATGACGCGAAGTATTGCAGCTTGCCTATGTGCTCTGTCTGTATCTCCGTGTTTTCCGGCGACGCTATGAGTATCGGGTTGGCGTAAGGCGACGTTATGTTGTGGCTGAAGAGCGCTGGCTGCGATGTGGCCACGAGTCGGCCGTTTTCGTCGTAGAGGTGGGTGTCGGTCTCGTATGTGTTCGCGAGGTCCTGGAGGAAGAAGTTCAGGTCTTCGTTAGCCACGTCGTTGAGCGACTGCTTCTTTTTGAACGTGTCCTGGATGTGCTTCTGTATATAATGCGTCTTGTTCAGCAGCGCCGTGTTCTGCCTTTTTGCGTATTGGTTTATGAGGTAGATGGATGTGACCACGCCGACGATTATGAAGCTGGCGACGAGCATCAGCGTGAATGTGATTTGTATTTTCCTTACAAATCCTTTGCTTGACTTCACTTCGGTGCTTTGCGCCTTGCGTATGGCGAAGAAGAAAGACTTCGACAGCAGCAGCAAGATGGAGCTTATAATAAAGGTGTAGATCCAGAAGAAAAGTGCCGAGTTGAGGTTGTCGAAGCGCTTTTGCGATATGACAATCTCGTCGCCGTTCTGACCTTTGTACACGTAGTGCGAGTAGAAAGGCGTGTTCACGGTGAAGTTCTTCTTGTCGTTGTCATACGCCTTGTTTTTTATCGCGTAGAACCATCTGTTGTTCGTCTGGTAGTGGTAGCGGCCCTTCTGGGCTATGCAGATGCCGTTTCTGTATCTTGCCACGGACGTGTTCTCGGTTATGTCCGGCGTGTCGTCGGCCGAGAATAGCGACACGGGGTAGCTGTAGCTGTTCACGCGCGTATTCGACCTGAACTCGATGAAGAAAATCCTGTCGGTGGTCGTGAATTTCGCGATGTATTCTGTGGTTGCGTACTTGTCGTTGCACAGATAGAAGTGCGTGTCCTTGATTTTCTCGGCGTTGGAGACAATGCGGTTCAGATACCTGTACTTAGACGAGTTGTCGGGTGTGGCGGAGTGTGAGAATTGCGAGATGGTTATGTCGTAATTGTTCCAGAAGCCTCGGAAGTACGTCTTGTTCATGTAGTCGCGGAATGACTCTTGTGCGATCGCGCTTATCGTGTCCTGGCTTATGCTGTCGTTCTTTGTTGGTATGGAGTCGTTTACGGAAACTTTCAGCTCGTTGGTCTCGGTTTCGGCGTCGTGCTTGTCGGGAACGATGTCGATGTACTTGTCGAGTGCGATTTGATGCTCAAGGTCCTCGAACATCATTTCTGTGAAGATATTGCTGTCGAGAAGCTCGCTGTTGTCCAGGTTCTCGGCCATGGTCTTGTAGAACGCCTGCTGTTTTTCTCTCAGGTTTGAAATTGAGAAAATGACAATGAACGTCACGAAGACCGTTGAAAGCAGCATCAGGTTGGTTATGCTGTAGAAATTGTCTCTGGACATTCTTGATGTGAAGTCAATCGCGCAGATGATTATAAAGTAGAAAAGCGCAATCCATGGACTTGAGAAGACAGTGACGTGAAGCAGCAGCAACAGCGCACTGAATATTATGTTTGTGACGAACAGCGACTTTGTCTGCTTCTTGCCCACCAATGTCGAAATTCCCTTGTGCCTTATGACGAAGAACGATGTCATAAGCATGAACACGATGATTATGAATATGACATTCGGCCACGAAAGGTTGCTCGAATCGGACATTACTACGGAGAAGGTCGAGTTGTAGATGAGGTTTCGGAAAATCTCGTAAATGACCGTGAATATTATTAATGATGAGGCTTGCAGTAAAATCAATGACAGATTCCTGTGCTTCTCGTCCTTCAGCGACGAGAATACAGTGCCGTCGATGCTGCCGTTTATTGCGTAGAACACCAGTTCCACAGTCACAAGGGCTGTGAAGAAAAGCAGGTGTCCGAGCGACGAGAAAATATTGCCCGAAGCGTAATGGATAGGCGAGAACAGCTCCATCTGGAACAGTTCCTTAGGCCAGTTGAGGTAAAAGCACAGCTCCAGAGCCAGCAGCACTATGGACAGCGAGCAAAGGAAGGCCATCGGCGACATGCGTTTCTTGCCCATGAGCCATTTGTAGCTGTTGTTGATGGCGAACAGCAACATAATGAATATCAGTGCGATGGCGATGGTGAACAAGTATGAGAACACCTTGTAGCTGTACATTATGCTTTTGTCGGTCTTCAGGCTGAACATGTACTCTCCGCGGAACGAGAAAATCGCGTATTCGTCGCTCTTGTCGCCGTAAGCGAGGCTGACCGTCTTGTCTATGTCGAAGTCTTTGTGGAAGCCCGATGTGAGGTATTCGTTGTCGGTCTTGTACTCATTCTTTATTTTTATAAGTCCGACGATGGTGTATGTCTTCACCTCTCTTGTGAACGCCAGTGCGTAAGAGTTTGGCAGGTGCAGGAGCGGCCTGCTTGTGTCTATGTCCTTGAGCAACAGTGGCATGCTCGTCGTGTTGTCGGTCCAGTAGGCGAGTCGCTGTTTGTCGTAGATGAAGTAGCAGATGCCGTCGTCGCTGTTCAGCGGCAGTGTGAATTCGCCGTTGCTGACGAAGTCCTTCAGGTCTGACGTCTCGAGGGCGTTTTGTATTGTGTCCAGCTCGTAGTCAACGGTTCGGCATTTTATGTTTATCGTGTTTTGAAACGACTTGATGTCGAGGTCGGGGTTGGATGTCGATATGTATGCCTGTCTGAAAGCATACGCCAGAACTATCAGCACAACGAATGTGATAACGCTGAATTTGTTCTTCTTTATTATATGTTTTATGTTGACCATTGTTTGCTGTCTTTGTTTTGGTTTATGGGAGCGCGTTTTATTCGTGGTGGTATCGCTCGCCTTTGATTATGGTGAATGCGCGGTAAAGCTGTTCCACAAAAAGCAGCCTTATCATTTGGTGCGAAAAGGTCATTCTTGATATCGAGACCTTGCCGTGCGCTATGTCGTAAATCTTCTGTGAAAATCCGAATGGCCCGCCGATTACGAAAACCACCCTTTTCCTCGTCGATGACATCTTCTTTTCTATGAACGTCGCGAACTCCGATGACGAGAACTCCTTTCCCTTCTCGTCAAGCAGTATTACCTCGTCGTTTGGCTCAAGGCTTTTGAGTATGGTCTCCGTGTCCTTCTCCTTCTGTTGCTCTATGCTCAGGCTCTTCGCGTTCTTCAGTTCGGGTAATGTGACCACAGAAAAGTCGGTGTAGTGAGCCAGTCTGCCGACGTAGTTGGCTATGCCTTCTTCGAGGTATTTCTCGTTCGTTTTCCCGACTTGTATAAGCGTTATTTTCATATATTTTGAGCCATATTGATTATGCAAAAATAATAATCTTTAAATCAAGCTTGAAAAGTTATGTTTATATATTGTCGTATGATTTGCAATAAGTGTTATTTGGTATTATTTTTGCATTCCGAAGCAATAGACAAAAAGCGAAAGCTTCCCAATATCTATTGAGTGCTATGAGACATACATTATTGATATTTGTAATTACAGTCATATCTGTATTTTCAGCATATTCACAGGAGAAAGTCGCGTTGTTTGACGCATTTAAAAGCGCCGACGCCAATGCCATATCAATGTATTTCAACGACAATATAGAAATGACATTGCCAAACGCCCAGAACTTTTTCTCAAAAAGCCAGGCAAGAGGAATTCTGGCGGACTTCTTCAAGAAAAACCAGGTCACGGATTTCGTTGTCCTGCACACAGGAAACAAAGAAAACTCGGCTTTCACCATCGGTAATCTTAAGACTGTGAACGGTGTTTTCAGGGTGTCTTTCTTCGCTCGCAAAATACCGAATGTCGCAAAAAAGCAGATTTACCTGCTTAGAATCGAGAAATCATTAGAATCGGAAAAATAATAAAAAGTACAATGGAGGAATTGTCTTATCTCAATCAGATAAAGTATTGGTTCGCAGAAGATATTGGCGATGGCGACCATACTTCATTATCATGTATACCACACGACGCAATGGGCAAACAGCAGCTCATCGTCAAGGAAGACGGAATATTGGCTGGCGTGGAAGTCGCCAAGCAGATATTCCATTATTTTGACCCGGAAATCAAAGTTGAGACATTTATCGAAGACGGTGCGGAAGTGCATGTCGGCGACGTGGCTTTCATTGCGTCTGGCAAGGTCGTGTCGCTTTTGCAGGTTGAGCGTCTGATGCTCAATATTATGCAGAGAATGAGTGGTGTGGCCACTACGACACACAAGTATGTCGAATTGCTGAAAGGCACGAAGACCAGAGTGCTTGACACTCGTAAGACGACTCCGGGATTGCGCATGCTTGAGAAGGAGGCTGTGCGCATAGGTGGCGGAACGAACCATCGTATCGGTCTTTTCGACATGATTCTGATAAAGGACAATCATGTGGACTTCGCTGGCGGAATCACGGCTGCGATAACTCGTGCCAAGGAATATTGCAAGGCGAAAGGCAAGGACCTCAAGATTGAAATCGAGGTTCGTAACTTCGATGAGCTTCAGGAAGCGATTGATTGTGGATTGATGCAAAGAATCATGCTCGACAATTTCTCTATCGAGGACACAAAGAAAGCGGTCGAGATTATCGCAGGAAGATTCGAGACTGAATCGTCGGGCGGAATAACCAAAGAGACGCTGAGAAGCTACGCTGAATGTGGTGTGGATTTTATTTCCGTCGGTGCTTTAACACACTCTGTTAAATCTTTGGATTTGAGCTTCAAGGCAGTTAAATAAAGGGCGCGCTCAGGTATTAAAATATAAACTAATACTTGAGCGTGTTTTTTACATATGTTAAAGTCGAAATAATTCACTTATCTTTTTAAAAGATTAATTATTTTTGCGACCAGAAGTTAAAATAAAGCAAAAATAAATTTTGATAAGTGAAAAGAGTTAAAAAAATACTTGTGCTGTTTATTGTTGCTGTTTGTGCGATTGTTAACGCATATTCAGTTGAAATAGACGGCATTTATTATACTCTTCAAGCCGCTACACAAACGGCGTTTGTTACAGCTGCACCTCAGAAAGACTACACTGGCGAGGTTGTCATTCCAGAAAGCGTAACATACAAAGATAAGGAGTATAAGGTTACAGCGATTGGTGTAAATGCTTTTAGGTCAAATGAAGGAGTGGTTAAGGTTGTGATTCCTGCTTCTGTTGATTCTATTGCTTCTTATGCATTCTATGGTGCGAAGAATTTGGAAGAGGTTGTTATGCCTAACACTGTTGAAGTTATAGGTGATTATGCTTTTGGGCAAAATGCTTCTTTGAAAAAGGCCGATGCTCCCGCCTCTTTGCGTAAAATCGGTAGTTATGCATTCGTAAATTGTACTGCGCTTATAAAAATCGAATTCTCGAATTTAGTTGAAGATTTTGGGAGCAATGTTTTCCTAGGATGCACTAATTTGAAAACTGTGGTGCTGCCTAGTAGTATTACCTCGATACCTAAGTATACATTCTATAATTGTAGCTCTTTGGAGACTGTGACGATGCCGTCTTCGCTTGAGGTTATTGGTACTAGTGCTTTCGAGTATTGCAAGGTGTTGAAGGGGCTTGATTTGCCAGCTTCGCTTAATAAAATCGAAGCAAGAGCATTATCGTGTTTGTGGATATTTTCAAGCCCGACATTCTGTATGTATTTAATAGCTTCCCCAAGTCCTATAGCGTCTCCTGCATTTACGGTTCCGGCTTCAAACTTGTGCGGAAGTTCAGCGTAGGTTG
>JAGCQO010000064.1 GCA_017965125.1 Paludibacteraceae bacterium | reverse complement strand
GTATTTTATGGTGGTTCTGCCTTCTCCAATTATGACATTCCATTGTATGTGCCAGCAGAAAGTATTGAGGCATATAGGACAGCTGATGTATGGGCAAACTTCACAAATATTCTACCGATACCAATACCGACTACAGGTTTTAATGAGGCGACTTGCGAGAAAAATGAAGTGAGGAAAATGCTTATAGATGGAACGGTATATGTTGAAAAAGATGGTGTGAGATATAATTTGAACGCACAAAAGATTAGGTAGTTTTGCATAACCCAGCATTTCGGCTCCGCTCAATGACCGGGATTTTTCATGGTGCGGTTTCTGAGATTCGGTCGCTGAGCGTAGCCGAAGCGCCGGATGCTCAATGACAGATAGCATTCTTATGTTATGCAACACATTGCTTACTAAGGTGATAAAGAACTTATATATTTGTGAAAATGCGCGTATTTATAAACCAGCAAACTCTACTGTTATGAAAAAACTTCTTTATTTATTGGGAGGCTTAGGTGTGTGTGGATTTCTTTTTGTCTCGTGCAGCAACAAATCTTATGAAGGCTTCAGCTTCGACGACTACCGCAGCGCCATGACTTACACAGTCGCCAGCAGCGGCAACACGGTCACATTCACTGGCGAGAACACTGTGAAAATCGAGGTGGAGGAATATGTGTTCGACAACTGCGGACTCAGTGTCATCAACATCAGAAGGGAGATTGAGTGCGGCACTTCGGACAACGCTGTGCTTATAGGCGTGGGCGTGAGCGAGGACCCGGCGCTGTCGAAGGACAACGGCTACAATGTGACCGTGACATGGAACGGCTCGAGGGTTTACGTCAATGGCACAAGGGATATTTATGGCGATGTGGCTTCGCTGAGCCAGGAGCAGCTTGTCGCTTATCTCAACCAAAAGGCTGAGGTTTTGAACAGCACGAAATAGGAAGTGTTTCTTTGGTCCATAAAACAAAAAAATCCTGCCCAATCGAGCAGGATTTTTTGTTTGTATATCTGTGTGTCTTGTTCTACACGTTGAATCGGAACAGCATCGTGTCGCCGTCCTGAACCTCATACTCCTTGCCTTCGATTGACATCTTGCCAGCCTCTTTGCAAGCCACTTCCGAGCCGTACTTTATGTAGTCCTCGTACTTGATGACCTCGGCGCGGATGAATCCCTTCTCGAAGTCGGTGTGAATCACGCCCGCGCATTGTGGAGCCTTCCAGCCTTTGTGGAATGTCCATGCTCTGACCTCCTTTGGTCCGGCGGTGAAGTATGTCCTCAAATCCAGAAGCTTGTATGCGGCCTTTATCAGACGGCTTACTCCAGACTCCTGAAGACCGATTTCGTTGAGGAACTCCTGGCGCTCCTCGTAGGTGTCGAGCTCGGCGATGTCGGCTTCTGTAGCGGCTGCGACGATGAGTATCTCAGCGTTCTCGTCCTTCACTGCTTCCTTCACCGCGTCCACATAGCGGTTTCCGTTTACGGCCGAAGCCTCGTCCACGTTGCAGATGTAGAGCACAGGCTTTGTCGTCAGCAGTCCGAGCTCCTTCACCAGTCGCGCGTGCTCCTTGTCTATCTCCACTGTGCGAGCGGACTTGCCGGCGAGCAGTGCCTCCTTGAACTTCAGGAGGATTTCGCACAAGGCTTTCGCGTCCTTGTCGCCGCCGTTCTGTGCCTGCTTCTGCACCTTGGTCAGACGCGCGTCCACAGTCTCAAGATCCTTGAGCTGCAGCTCTGTGTCTATGATTTCCTTGTCACGTACAGGGTCAATGCTTCCGTCCACGTGTGTGATGTTGTCGTTGTCGAAGCAGCGCAAGACGTGCAGTATGGCGTCGGTCTCACGTATGTTGGCGAGGAACTTGTTGCCGAGTCCTTCGCCTTTCGACGCGCCTTTCACAAGTCCGGCTATATCGACGATTTCGACAGTCGTTGGGACGATGTTTTCTGGTTTTACGAGTTCTGCGAGCTTGTTGAGTCTTTCGTCAGGGACGGTGATTACGCCCACGTTTGGCTCAATGGTGCAGAATGGGAAATTCGCAGCCTGCGCTTTCGCGTTTGAAAGGCAGTTGAAAAGAGTGGACTTGCCCACGTTAGGCAGTCCGACAATACCGCATTGAAGTGACATTTTTTTGTTTTAACTGAAAATAATTAGACTGCAAAGGTATGCAATAAAAGAACAAATCACAATTGGCCGGCTTCAACTAATGTGATGATTCTCTCTATGATTTTGTCCTTGTCCTTGCCGTCGTACTCCTCCTTGAGGTCGGCGTTGAACAGCTTCGCCACGCCCTGCCAGAAGAACGCCGCGAGGTCGCCTCGATACAGTTTGATGAGTTCATAGGAAGTCAGGTTCGTCTCTCTGTCTATCAGCTTGATGAGGATTTTGCCCTGCGAGTATGTCATGTGGCGCACGATAGGCTCGTATTTTCTTTTGACCTCCTTTTCAAGCGACTTCAGGTAGATTTCCTTCTGCTTTTCGTCCATGTCCGCCATATCCTCGTTCGCCTTGTTCAGCACTTTGCTCACGATGCGCGCGTAAGGCAGACATTTCTTCACGTTTCTCACGGTCTTCCAGTAGAATTTTTCCGCCTTTTTGTTCTTGAATCTCATCGGCGGATAGCAGTATGCAGGAGGGAGCATCGGAGCGATGTAGAGTGTGTCGCCGTTGCGTTCTACTTGCACTTGGTACGACACGAACAGTCCAGCTTGCGCCTTGGCCTCGATGGCGAATGCCGTGGCTATTATGATGCCGATGATTATCTTATTGCAGAAAAATTCCTTCATAGGATTATTCTTTTGTCTTGACCCATTTGTAAAGTTTGTCGTTACGCCTGAGCCTTTCTGTTGTTGCTATTGATATGTAGTCGCCTTTGTTGGCTTTTTCTATTTGCTCGCCTTCGCCCTTTCTCAGGTCGTTTATAGTTGTCTCGTACGCTCCTGTTGTCGGGCCTGTCACGAGTATTTCGTCGCCCACAGCCAAGTCGCTTGCTTCGATCAGGAATTCGGCGACTCCGAGTTTTGTGAAGAAGTTCGTGCATTTGCCCACGTAAACTTTCTTCACTGTGGCTTGCGAGCCGTATTTGTTTGTCCATTCGCCGAGTCTCTGTCCTAAGTAGTAACCATTCCAGAATCCTCTGTTGAAGACGCGTGCGAGTCGTTTGTTCCAGTCTTCGATTTTGCTGTCTATCGCCTTCGCCTTCTCTTCGTTTTCCTCAATTCCCTCAAATTCTCCGTTCAGGTATGCGTTTATGGCCTCGTTGTAGCATGAGACCACTGTTTTCACATATTCGGCGCCTCGTGCTCGTCCTTCGATCTTGAAGACCCTGACTCCCGAGTCAAGCATTTTGTTTATGAAATGTATCGTCTTCAAGTCTTTAGGCGACATTATGCACTCGTTGTCAACCTCCAGCTCTATCTCGCCTTCCTTGTCCTTCACTATGTATTGCCTTCTGCAAACCTGCATGCACTCGCCTCTGTTGGCTGAGCGGCTGTGTTCATGGAGCGACAGGTAGCATTTGCCTGAAACCGCCATGCACAAAGCGCCGTGGCAAAACATCTCCAGTCTGATGTGCTTTCCGGCAGGACCAGTTATGTTCTGTCGGAGAATCTCCTCGTGGATGTGTTTCACCTGCTCCATATTCAACTCTCGTGCCAAAACGGAAACGTCGGCGAACTGCGAGTAGAATTTCAGGGCGTCAATGTTCGATATGTTCAGCTGTGTGGAGAGGTGCACCTCGACGCCTATCGAGCGTGCGTACATCATCACAGCCACGTCGGAAGCTATTATCGCGCTCACTCCGACCTCCTTCGCCGTGTCCACAATCTGGTGCATCAGCTCGACGTCCTTGTCGTAGATCACCGTGTTCACAGTGAGGTACGTCTTTATGTTGTGCTCCTGGCACTGGCGGACGATTTCGCGCAGGTCGTCGGTCGTGAAGTTGTTAGAGGAATGGGCTCTCATGTTGAGGTTCTCGATTCCGAAATAGACGGAGTCGGCGCCGTTTTTTATGGCAGCGGCGAGGCTTTCGTATGACCCTACAGGAGCCATTATCTCAATATCTTCTCTTTTAAGTTCCATAGTGCTTGTGTTGTATGCGCCCGAAGGCTATAATGTTCAATTTGCAAATATAGTGAAGAAAACAAGTCAACTGCGAGCTACGGCGCAATAACTTTGAAAACACTTATTAATGATTGGCATCGTTGACGCATTGAAAAAACAATTATATTTGCAGATTATAGACATAATACGTATTGAAATTGGGAAACAGCAAATTACTTAACGCGATAGTTGAGAGCATACAGGAAGTGAAGGGACACAACATCGTCACTGTTGACATGACGGGACTGGATGAACGTGTGTGTGACTACTTCGTGATATGCGAGGGTAACACTAACACTCAGGTTGACGCCATAACAGACTCTGTTGACGAGAATGTGAAGAAGTCGGTCGGCGAGGATCCTTTTGCCATCCAGGGCAGGGAGAACGACGAGTGGGTCGCCTTGGACTATGGCGACATCATGGTGCATATCTTTCAGCCAGAGGCTCGTGCGTTCTACGACTTGGAGCACCTTTGGGCTGATGCCGAGATAAACGAGATAGCAGACGATTATTGATGAGTTTTACAAACTTGAATTTAGAGGGATAAAGAGATGGATTTCAAGGAAATGATGGAAAAAGAGAAGGAGTCGAAGCAGAAGGCGAGCGGCAAGAATGGTAAGAAGGGCTTTCGACCAAATCTTAACTGGCTGTTCTTGCTGATCTTCGTTGTTCTCATCGTGATGAACTACATGGAGGATGGCGAGAAGCAGCGCCAGATTCCTTACTCTCAGTTCGAACAGCTTGTCGCAAGAGATGTCTTGCTCAACGTGACGATAAACACCGACGCCAACACGGCGAAGGCAGAGATAAAGCCGGATTCTGTGACCAAAGTCCTCGGCAAGAACGCTGTGGAGAAAGGTCAGAAGGCTTTTGTTCAGGTGAATGTTCCTTCGGTGGAGCAGTCGAGCAAGATGCTTGCCGAGCGCCAGTTCAAGGGCGAAATCAAGTACGCGAAAGACGATGGCCTGTTCTCGAAGTTCCTTTTCGCTTTCGGTCCGATAGTCTTGTTCATCGCACTGTGGGTTTTCTTGTTGAGAAGGATGAGCGGCGGAATCGGCGGTGGAGGAGTCTTCAGCGTAGGAAAGTCCAAGGCGCAGGTCTTCGACAAGGACAACAAGGTGAACGTCACATTCCTGTCCATTAATCTCAGAACCAGCCTTGCTCTGCCAGGCATTTACGGCAAGACGAAGACCAAAGATAGGGCTGAGCTGACGACCGATAGCAGCCTGAACACTG
>JAGCQO010000008.1 GCA_017965125.1 Paludibacteraceae bacterium | reverse complement strand
CGTGTTGAAGGCCTGCCGATGCCGTTCTCTTTCATGGCGTCCCTCAGCTCGTCGTTGTCCACGAACTTGCCGGCCGTCTCCATGGCACGCAGGAGTGTCGCCTCGGTGTATGGCTTCGGCGGCGTGGTCCATTTCTCGGCCACGTCAGGCACATGCGGTCCGCGCTCCCCTTCCTCGAAGTGCGGCAACACGACCTCGCCCTCTGCGTTGCTCTTCTTGTCGGCGGCATAAACCACACGCCATCCCTCGTCAAGTATCTCCTTGCCGCTGGTCTTGAAGCCTACGCCCTCCGACTCGCCCTTGATGGTCGTCGTCGAGAACTTGCAGTCGGGGTAAAAGACCGAGATGAAACGGCGTGCCACAAGGTCGTAAACCTTGCTTTCCGCGTCGTTCATGTTGTTGGCCACGACGCCCGTCGGGATTATGGCGTGGTGGTCGGTCACCTTGGAGTTGTCGAACACTTTTTTAGACTTTGGCAGCTTGCCGCCGTTAAGCGTGGCTGTCAGGCTGTTGTAAGCCGTGAGGCCTTTCAGTATTCCCGGCACTTTGGGGTATATGTCGTCGCTGAGGAACGTCGTGTCCACACGTGGGTAGGTCGTCAGTTTCTTCTCGTAGAGCGACTGTATCAGTTTGAGCGTCTCGTCGGCCGAGAATCCGTATTTCTTGTTGCAGTCCACCTGCAGCGACGTCAGGTCGTAGAGCCTTGGCGACGCCTCGGTTCCTTTCTTCACCTCCACGCCGGTTATCACGAACTCCTTGCCTCGTATCTTCTCCAAAGCCTCCTCGGCCTTCTCCTTGCTTGTGTATTTTCCGCTCACCGCAGCGAATATCGTGTCTCGGTAAGTCGTTTTCAGCTCCCAGTACTGCTCCGGCTTGAAGTTCTCGATTTCCTTCTGCCTGTTCACGATTATGGCGAGCGTCGGCGTCTGCACACGGCCGATGGAGAGTATCTGACGCTGCTGGGCGAAACGCAGAGTATAAAGGCGTGTGGCGTTCATGCCGAGCAGCCAGTCGCCTATCGCGCGGCACAGTCCTGCCTCGTAAAGGTTCTTGAAGTCGGACGCCGGACGAAGGCTGTTGAACCCTTCGCGGATGGCGTCTTCGGTCAGCGACGAAATCCACAGACGAGAGACCGGACACTTGATGCCGGCTTTCTGCATCACCCATCGCTGTATGAGCTCACCTTCCTGTCCGGCATCACCGCAGTTCACGATGCTGTCGGCAGCCTTGAACAGTTTCTCTATCGTCTGGAACTGGTGCTCTACGCCCTTGTTGGATATGAGCTTGATGCCGAATCGTGGCGGAATCATAGGCAGCGTCTCTATGCGCCATTGCTTCCACTCCTGGGCGTAGTCGTTAGGTTCTTTCAGTGTGCATAAATGGCCGAAAGTCCACGTCACCTGGTATCCGTTGCCCTCGAAATATCCGTCCTTGCGCTGTTTCGCGCCCAAGACCATGGCTATTTCCTGAGCCACAGAAGGTTTCTCCGCTATGCACACTATCATTTTCTCTGTTTTTTATAAATTTTAGGAAATATGAAGTCAAAAATAATAAAAAGAAAGGATAAAGGCAATCTTATATGACAACTTACATTAAATCGACGATATAACGAGAGAGCAAGAACGCCTATTTACCAATTTTTCTTACATTTGCATCTTTATGACATAAAACAGAAAGACCAAACAAAAACATATATGAAACAAACAATCACAACATTCGGAGAGCTTCTGCTCCGTCTTTCCCCACAAGGGACTTTGCGACTGATACAGACACAAGCCACCACTGCCACATTCGGCGGCAGCGAGGCCAACGTCGCAGTGTCGCTCGCGAACTTCGGCCACGACGTGAGATACCTCAGCCGTGTGCCTCAAAACAACGTGGGACGCGCCTGCCTAAGCACATTGCACCAATATAACGTGAACACCGACTTCGTGGCGCTCGGCGGTCCGAGACTCGGCAGCTACTACATGGAGACGGCGGCTTCGCTGCGCTCGTCAAAGGTGGTTTACGACCGTGAGGACTCGTCATTCACCACCATCAAGCCAGAGATGATCGACTGGAAGAACGCCCTCAAAGGCGCAGACTGGTTCCACTGGAGCGGCATCGCGGCTGCCCTGTCAGAATCGACTGCGGAGTGTTGCCGTGTGGGCATCGACACCGCGCGCAAGATGGGTGTGAAGCTGAGTTGCGACCTCAACTACCGCAAGAACCTCTGGAACTACGGCAAGACATACGAGGAGGTTGTGCTTCCGTTAGTCAACTTCAGCGACATCGTTTTCGGTAGCGACGACGAGTACGAGCACCTTGTGGACCTCGCTCCTGGAGCGTTCGAGGGCGTCATAAAGACCGACAAGGGATATGAGATAAACAAGCCTCTCTGCGAGGAAATCATGAAGAAGGCGAAGGAGAAATACCCAGACGTGAAGCTGTTCGCGTGTGAGACAAGAAAAATAGCAAGCTCCAACCACCACATCAACGCCGCAATG
>JAGCQO010000063.1 GCA_017965125.1 Paludibacteraceae bacterium | reverse complement strand
TGCCTCAGAGAGTTAGAAACCTTTTCAAGGCCGACATGAAGCTCTTCGTCAACCCGACTGGCAAGTTTGTCATCGGCGGACCTCATGGCGACACCGGTCTCACTGGCCGTAAAATCATTGTTGACACTTACGGCGGTCGCGGTGCACACGGCGGCGGAGCGTTCTCAGGCAAAGACTCATCCAAGGTTGACCGTTCGGCAGCATACGCAGCACGTCATATCGCTAAAAACATTGTGGCAGCAGGCGTTTGCGACGAGGCTCTCGTGCAGATCGCTTATGCTATCGGCATGCCGGAGCCTGTCGGTTTCTATGTCAATACCTACGGCACAGCACATGTTAAGGATGCTAACGGCAAGAAGATGAACGACGCTGAAATCGCTGAAAAAATCCGTACTCTGTTCGATCTCCGTCCATACGCCATAGTGAAGCGTTTCGGACTTAAGAACCCGATTTTCGAGCCAACGGCATCGTATGGTCACTTCGGTCGCGACCCATTCACCGCAAAGGTCGAGGTTCTCTACAAAGACAAGGATACCTTCACCGAAAACGGCAAGAACTACAAGAATGTCGAGTTCTTCGCATGGGAGAAAGTTGACATGGTACCTGAAATTCAGAAGGTTTTCGGAATTTAACGAAAACAACGAATTAAATGATTTGTAGAGACGTCATATTATTGCGTCTCTACTTGTTTTTATTCCAAATATTAACTATTTCAAGGTAATCCTCGTAATTCCTGCACCACCAGTCTCCAAACTTGCATCGTTGAACGACTGAATGCATGATTGCTTGCTGAGATATTCCCTTATGAGCTTCCTTAAAATGCCGTTTCCTTTGCCGTGAAGGATGCTCACTTCTTTGATACTCAGAAGATTAGCCTCGTCGATGTACTTTGCTACATTGTCAACGGCCTCGTCGCCACGCTGACCGCGGACATCCAATGTGAGGTTGAAATGCTGCGCTTTTTCGTTGATGTCGTTCATAATGGTCTTGCGCAGATATGACGGGTTTTGCTGTGCTTTCCGTGCCTGTGACCGGCTGATTTTCCTTAGCTTATTAGCTGTTGTGCGCAGTCTAACGTCGCCAAACTGAATTGTGACATCGGTGTCTGATATGGCTAAGAGCTCGCCCACGACCTCTAATTCGTTGATGCACACCATGTCGCCGACTTTGAGGTCTTCGCTCGGAGCTTCCTCTTTTTCCTCGGCTTTCAGCTGTTTCGAGAGATTCTTTTCCTCATTGACGAGGTTCTGTTTCATGGTTTTCAGCTCCTCGCGAAGTTCCTTGGTACGGTTTTTCTCAGCCTGAGCCTCCTTGATTTCACGTATCGTTCGCTCAATCTTGGCGTTAGCACCGTCGATGAGCGCCTGAGCTTCTCTGTTGGCTTCGTGCAGAAGCTGTTTTTTCTTCTTCTCAATCTCTGCGAGATGATTCTTGTATTTTGTGACAATCTCGTCAAGGAGTTTGTCAGCTACTTTCAGCTCGTATTCCTTCTTGCGGACCTCTTTTTTCTCGATTTCAAGTTGCTGCAGCTGCTGGTCGAAGTCGAGGTGCTCGCGTCCCGAAATCTCGGCGGCGCTATCGAGAATCTCGTGAGGGAAACCGATCTTCTTTGCGATTTCGAAGGCGAAGGACGAGCCTGGCTTGCCAATCATCATCACGTAGAGCGGCTGCAGATAGCGGGTGTCGAACAGCATTGCTCCGTTGACAATGCCGGGATTGTTGTCGGCAAGAAGTTTTAGGTTAGCATAGTGCGTTGTGACTACTCCGAACGACTTCTTTTCGTTCATCTTCAACAAGATAGCCTCGGCGATAGCGCCGCCGAGTTGAGGCTCCGTACCAGTGCCAAACTCATCGATGAGGAATAAGCTTCTTTCGTTGCCGTGCTCCAGAAGTTCCTTCATGTTAATAAGGTGCGAACTGTAAGTCGAGAGGTCGTTCTCCAGAGACTGCTCATCGCCGATGTCGATAAACATATCGTGGAAGATGCCGCATTTCGAGTCGACCTTGACAGGAATCGCCAGACCGCATTGCAGCATGTACTGAATCAAGCCTATTGTCTTGAGGCACACTGACTTACCACCGGCATTAGGACCGGAAATGACGAGAATCCTCCCCACGTCATTTC
>JAGCQO010000062.1 GCA_017965125.1 Paludibacteraceae bacterium | reverse complement strand
TCCTTGTATTCGTTCACCATGTTTGAGATTTCGGGATGCATCATCTCGATGTTTCTCCTGTTTATGTGCATTACGGTGTCGTCGGTCGCGGCTTCGAGCACGTCCTCAAGCTGTGCGCAAGTGTAGTTTTTCCTGTCTATGTATGATGTCAGGTTTGCCAGCGTGTACTGTTCTTTCTTGTCGTTGAACGAGAATGTCGCCACAGGGAGACTGCTCTGCGCCTTGGTCTTCTCCTTGAACAGCGAGTCGTTGTATCCGACTTTCTCGGCAGTCTTGTTCAGCTTCTGTATCAGTTTGTTGTCTATGCTGTAGCCGTAGTTTTTCTTGAGTTTCATGGCGTTTTCGTGGAACACGATTGCGGCTCTGTCCGAGCGCATGATGAAGCTCTTTATCTCGTCGCTTCGGCTGTTGTAGTCGCCCAGCGCTCTCTTGTCCACAAGCTTCAGGATGTGCCATCCGAACGGAGTCTCTATCGGCTTCGAGTAATCGCCTATGTTCTTGATAGCGAACGCCGCGCTTTCTATCTGGTCAATCATCTTGCCCATGCCGAACCAAGGCAGCAGTCCGCCGTTGTCCGCGCTGTTCTTGTCATCGCTTTCCTTCAGCAGCTCCTCGAAGCTCTCGCCGTTCTGCAGCCTTTTGTATATGTCATCGATGCTTTTCTTGGCGTTCTCGTTTATGACAGGGAAGCTGTCGTTCTTAGCCTTCATTATGTGCGCTATCAGAATTTCTCCCTGAGTTTTTCTGCGGTCGTTTATTTTTATGATATGATAGCCGAAGTTCGACCTCACTGGTCCTATGATGTCGCCTTTCTTTGCGCTGTAGATGGCGTTCTCGAAGTCCATGACGTTCTGCATGGCGGTGCTCCAGCCCAGACGTCCGAAGTTTCTGCCGGCCGAAGGGTCGTCGCTCATCCACACCGCCACACTGTCGAAGACGTCGTTTTTCAGCAGTCGCTTGGCTGTCTCCGCTTTGTTATAAGCCAAAAGCGTGTCTTTAGGCGACATCGGCTCGGCGATTTTCACAAGTATATGGCTCACGTTTATGTCCTCGAACGAACGTTGGCACTCTAACCTTGCGAGCGAGTTGAGAGCCGTCGTGTCGAAAAGATAAGGCTCCACGACCTTGTCTCTGTAGCTGCCCACGTCTCTTTTGTAAACCTTGGTCGTGTCGAGCCCCTGGGCTTTCGCCTCGGCCACTTTCAGACGGAAGTTTGTGAAAAGCGAGATGTACTCCTCACGCGAGATTTTGCTGTCGGATGACGAAAGGCTTTTGTTGTAGAGATAATCGAAATACGACTTCGTGACGGTGTCATTATCGACCACCATAAACGGCGTGTTGTCCTGTCCGAAGGCGCAAGAGAATGGCAATGCCAATATCGAAATAGCTATTATGTCTCTCAATTTCATAATATTCTATGTTTCTTTAGTCCTTACAATTGTATGCTGTATCCTAATCCCAAAGTCGCATAGTCGGCTGCCCATCCGTGTGTCTTCATGTTTATGAGGGCGAACCAGTTGCGTGTGAATCTGTATTTCAGTCCGAGTCGGAAATAGAATTTCTCGTTGCTTACATCAATCGGATTGATGAAGTAAATACCTCCGTCAAGCGCTGTGGTGATGCGGCCGAACACAATTTCGTTGCTTAGACACACGCCTGCCCTTATCTGGTCGGCGAAGTCCTTGTGGTCATACTTGCCGAAGTACTTGTTGTGGTCGCAGTTGATGTGGTTTACGCTGAACGAGTTGTCGAAGAAGCCGTCCACGCCGACACCGATTCTGTAAACGTCAGCCGCCTGGAAATACAAGCCTAAGTTTGCATTAGCCACGGCGTACTTTGTGTCGTCGAGGTGCGTCAGTTCCTTCGCTCCTCCCGACGCGCTTATATCGATGCTGAACCTGTGGGCCAGATGCTCCGCCTTGCCGCGTATAACAACCTCGTTGTCGTCCGGGTTATACTTCAGTCCGATTTGTCCTGTGATTATGTTTATGCCCTTGTCCGGCTGAGCGAATCCGGCGTCGCACATGTGTATGATTCCGGCCTCGGCTGTTATGGTGGAATGCGACTGCTTGTCGCTCCTGTAGTCGCTCGCCTTGGTCACTGGTCTCCACGCAAGTCCGATTCCTGTCTTGAAGAATGCGTTGACGGGCGCTCCTGTCAGCGGGTTGCTCGGATAGTCCTTGCCGTTCTGCCAGTCCTTCCAGTCGCTGTGGTCCCAGTCGCTGATGTAAGCCAATCCGATACCGCCGATGAAGTAGAAGTCCACCGGTGTCGATCTGACGAACGGAATGTTGACGTATGGGTATATGGCTCCGACGTGCCCGAGGTCGTCGTTGTCGCCGAGGTACATGTAGGACGCGGCGAGACCGATAGTCGGGATGTTGAAGTAGTGGTGGTAGTTCTTGCCGCCGGTCGTAGGCCACTCGATGGCGAACTCGGCTCCGAGCACAGCAGGGTTAGGGTCGATGGCCTTGAGATACTGCTTGGTCGTGGAGCCGGTCTTGAGTATGCTTCCGGCCAAGACGCTGTACTTGAACTGATGAGGCTTGCTGTATGATATGTCGCCGCTGATTCTCGAGCCGCCGAACTGGTCCCATGAGCGCGTTGCGTCGCTCGCGTCGGAAGGCGCGCTCGCCATCATCAACTGGTCCCAATTGTTGCTTGACAGATAACCGGCCTTTTTCTTCTTGCCGGTCGCTGGAGAAGCGTGGCGCGATGTGCTGTTAGCCCATACTCCTCCGCCCTTCGACACTCCCTTGCGGCTCG
>JAGCQO010000061.1 GCA_017965125.1 Paludibacteraceae bacterium | reverse complement strand
GTCCTGCGGAATGGACAGCATTCTTTTTATCATGTCGGCGACCTGCTCCTTCGAGGCCTGTCCGTTGCCTGTTATCGCCATCTTTATCTTTAGCGGAGCGTACTCCGTGATGGGTAAATCCCTATGCAGTCCTGCCGCCATGGCCACGCCCTGAGCTCTGCCCAGCTTGAGCATCGACTGGACGTTTTTGCCGAAGAACGGCGCCTCCAAGCACATCTCGTCGGGATGATAAAGGTCTATGATTTCTGTGACCATCTCGAACACCTTTTTGAGTGTCAGGTAATGGTCCTTGTACTTTCTGAGGTCGAAGACGCCCATGGTCACAAGCTCCGGCTTCCTGCCCTTCGACCATTTCAAGACGCCGTAGCCCATAACGTTGGAACCTGGGTCTATTCCGAGAATTATTCTGTCGTCGATAACTTCGTCCATAGGGCTACAAAACCTCCATTACGGTTGAGAAGAAAAGGACCTTTCGTCCGAATTTGGAAACGACCGACGACTCGAAACCCGGCCACTCGGCTTTCTGCCACTTGTCCAGCCCGTCCGCGTCATCGATTTTCACCTGAAGCGACAACGAGATTCCCTCGCCAAGCTCTGTCGCAGCCATCACTTTGGACAGCACGGGGTCTGTCGCGATGCCTTTTTCTGTAAGCGAAGGGATGAAGTCGCTCTTCAGCCACGAAAGGAAGATTTCCGACTCACGGTCTTCCACACAAAAGGTCGTATTGAATATAAACTTCGCCATTTTTTATACGCCAAAGAAAGTAAAGTTCACGCTTCCGTATTGTCTATGCTCCTTGAAATAAGGCGACTCGGAGAAGTCGTAAGCCGACGAATGCTCCAGCACGAACAGTCCGCCCTCTCTCAACATTCCTTTGCCCATGATGAGGTCTGGCAGCGTCGGGAGTGTCGGGAGCGCGTAAGGAGGGTCAGCGAAAATGACATCGAACTTAGACGAGCACGTGTTTATGTACTTGAACACGTCGCCTTGAACGATGTTCATCGAGTCGAACTTGAGGTCGGTCTTCATCTTTCTGATGAACGACACATGCAGCTTGCTCTGCTCCACCGACACGACAGAAGCCGCGCCACGAGAAGCGAACTCGTAGGCTATGCTGCCAGTTCCCGAAAAGAGGTCGAGAACCATCGCGTCCTCGAAATCGATTTGGTTGTTCAGCACGTTGAACAGACTCTCTTTCGCAAAGTCCGTGGTCGGACGCGCAGTGATGTTTCTTGGTGGCTCGATTCTTCTTCCCCTGTGACTTCCGCTTATTATTCTCATTTCTTATTGTTGTCTAAATAAAAAGAAATCCATCCGGATTGCTCCGACTGGATTTCTGATTGTTAAACTGAAAATCAGTTATGTCTTATCAAATCTCCCAGTTACCTGCGTTGTTGTTAGGTTCGTCTGCGTTTCCTACCATCAAGCCAGGGTATCTGTTCAACTCTTCCTGAATCTCCTTGATGTTGATCAACTCCTGGTGGTCAAGGTCGCCGAGGTATGACTCGAATGGTGCCTTTGCCTCGAAGAGAGGGAGTTTGATGCCGTTCTTCTCCTGAACGCCGGTTCTCAACTCGAACTCCTTCTTCTTGCCGTCCACCTTGTCAGAGAATGGGATGTAACGTATGTTGTCGATTGTGTTTGCGTCGAAAATGCCTTCGAACAAAGCAGGAAGAACATCCACGTAAGCAGTGTCACGGCTGAAGCCCTGAAGTCCCCACTCTGCTATCTCCTTAGCGTTTCCTTTCTTTACTATCGCGAGTGCCTTTGCCTCAGTCAAGCCCTTCTCGAGCTGCTCGTCTGTCAAAGTACCCTCTTTCTTCACCTGCTTCATCTTGCCAGTCTTAATGAACGCTACAAGTGTATCGAAGCTCTGAGTGTACTCGCCTTTCTGGTTCTTGTACTCCTGCTCAGCCTTACGGATATTAACGAGCGCCTCGATAACCTTCTGCTCACGAGCGTCCTTCTCGTCGGTGAAGCGGATTGGAGTTGTCACACTCTGTACACAAAATATAGCAAGTGATACTGCAGATATAACCAAGAGAATGGTTATGATAAAGAAAACTTTGATTGATGATTTCATATTTCTATTTATTGTTATTTTTTGCTTCTCTATTTTTTATGGAATAATTTTGCGTATTAAACACTCAAACGTCAAATATACAAAATCCCACAATTAATGACGCAAAGTCACTGCAAATTTATAAAAGAAATTCAATCTGCAAACTTTACATTGTGTGTATTTTGAGAAAAAAATAACTTAGCGCGAAAAAGAGCAAAATGACGAACACAGTATTGTTAGAGAACGCAATAATCGAGGAACTTCCATACACGCCGAACACGGAACAGAAAAACGCTATCGCCAACCTCGCCGAATTTCTATGCTGCAGGGAGCAAAACACGCTGTTTCTGCTGAGAGGACACGCCGGCACAGGAAAGACGTCGCTCGTCGGAGCTCTGATCAGAGTGCTGAAAAACGCGCAGATGAAGACCGTGCTGATAGCGCCGACAGGAAGGGCCGCCAAGGTCATGTCGTCTTACTCGGGCGAGAACGCCTACACCATACACAAGAAAATCTACCGGCAGAACGCTTTCGGAAACGAGAAATTCTCGCTGAGCGAAAACAGAGCCGCCGACACGCTCTTCATCGTCGATGAGTCCTCGATGATAACGAACATGGGCGAGAGCATCTTCGGCAGCGGCAGCCTGCTCGACGACCTCATAACATTCGTCTATAACGGCAACGGATGCCGCCTCATCGTCATAGGCGACGACGCACAGCTGCCGCCCGTCGGCGAGGAGAAAAGCCCGGCACTGTCGAAGGACTGGCTGGAAGGCTACGGACTGGAAGTGAAAGAGTCGTACCTGAGCACCGTGGCAAGGCAGGACAGCGGCAGCGGAATACTCAGCAACGCGACCTTGATACGCCAAAAGATAGAACAAGAATCGCACATTGCGCTGCCAAAACTGCTGATCGAGGACTTCAACGACGTCAAGAGCATAAACGGAGCCATGTTCACCGAGGCGCTCGAGGACGAATACTCCAAGAACGGAACCGAGGAGACGATTGTCATAACACGAAGCAACAAGCAGGCACTGATTTACAACCAAGGCATAAGGACGCAAGTGCTGCAACGCGACGACGAGATAGGCAGCGGCGACATCGTCATGATCATAAAAAACAACTACTTCTGGGGCAAGGAGTACAAGAATCTGGAGTTCCTGGCGAACGGCGACATGGCCGAGGTGATAAGAGTCAGAAGGCACGAGGAACTGTACGGACTGAGGTTCGCCGAAGCCACGCTGAGGATGATAGACTACGACCAGGAGATAGACGCGAAGATACTTCTCGACTCGATTTACGCCGACACCCCGATGGCCACAAAGGAGCTGAACGACAAGCTGTTCAAAGGAGTCGAAGAGGACTATGCCGACATAGCCAACAAAAGAGACCGAATGAAAAAAATCGCCGAAGACGAGCATTACAACGCGCTACAGATAAAATTCGGATACGCCATAACATGCCACAAGGCGCAAGGCGGACAGTGGGACTCCGTGTTCATCGACCAAGGCTCGCTGAGCTACGAGCAGAGCGAGGATTACTACAACTGGCTGTACACGTCGATAACCAGAGCCAAGAAAAACCTCTACTTCGTGAACTTCCCCAAGGAATGCGTCGGAGAGAATTTGAATTATTGAGTTCAACCCCCTCGCAGACAAGCCGAGACATCCAATTTTATGCTATACAACACCAAACGCCGCGACAGGCGCAGAAAAATACACAGTTTTTAATATAAAAGGCTTCGGACAATTAATTATTTTATATTTTTGCTTATTGATCACAGAGCAAAAACAAATCAACACATAGATACCAATGAAAACCATGAGACTTCTTTTCGGCGCGTTATGTTTCATATTGACCGCCACATCATGTATTGACGACAAAATCGACCTGAGCAACGTTTCCAGCCAAATGCAGATAGGCGATGTCGTTGCCATTCCTATCGGAAACGCATACTTCGACATGTCTTCGCTGCTCGCAGAGAACGGAGCACACATGAACTCGTCATACAAGCTTGAGACCATAGACGGTGTTGTAGCGCTGACATACGACACATTGTTCACCATTCCGAACATGAAACTCATGGACGGAAACAAGAAGGACACGCTGTGGGGAGTGGATTACAGCTTCTACGAGGACCTTCCTGAAGGCATCATCATCAAGCCTGCAGATCCGCATATCGTGATAACATCAAAGAACAGCGCAAGAGCCAATATCGACCTTATACTTAATAAGGTGACAGGAAGCACAGGCGCATTCGTGGAGTACGACAACCTGACTGTCATACCGGAAAACGAAGAGGTCGTAGAGACAATCACGAACCAAGGAAAGCCAAGCAGCACAAGCACATTGGGACGTCTGATAGGCGACAAGAATGTGACTGGATACAAGCTGAGCTTCTCATACCAGGCAAAGCCAGGAAAGAGCAACTTCTCTCTTGCCGAGGCTCTGAACAACACGGACTTCCTGAAACTGAACGTGAAATTCATAATGCCTCTGTGGTTTGAAGAAGGCTGCCACTTCACTTACACCGACACAATCAAGGACATGAGAATAAACGACATCTTGGACAACGAGTTTGTGAAAAAGGCGACAATAAGATTCGTCGCTACAAACAGCTTCCCATTCGGAGGAAAGGTGAAGTTCAAGATGCTCGACCAGAACTTCAACCCTATAGGCACTTTCAAGAATTATGTTTATGACTTAGCGAGTGCGAAAACCGACGGCAACGGACGTGTCGTAAGCTCTGTGAACGACACCATCTGGCTGCACTACGACGAGGACATGATCGACGACCTGAAGCGGACGAAGCACATGGTCATAACCGTGTCAACCGACCCTGAGCCAATGCCAAACAAGGTGAGAATCAGCGAGGACAACAACATAACATTCAAGGGCGGAATCTACACCGAAGGAATACATTTTTAATGACATACAGGATTAAGTAACAAACGGAAAAAGCATTAAGACATGAAATCACTCAAATACATAATCGCATCTGTTGTCATTAGCGTTGCCGCACAAGCGCAACAGATAAACACATTGTACTTCATGAACAATGTTCAGGAAAGAAACGAGTACAACCCAGCGTTCCAGCCGGTGCACGACATCTACGTGGACCTGCCTGTGCTGCCTAACTTCAGAGTGGGATTCGGCAACAACTCACTGCAGCTGAACGACATCTTATATAACAAGAACGTGAATGGATTCGACTCCACAATCACATTCCTGCACCCAGCTGCCGACAAAAACAAGTTCTACAAGAAGCTCAAGAAGAACACGACTCTCGACGCCGGATTCACACTGAGCGTTCTGAACTTCGGATTCCGAATCAAGGAAAAGAACTACATAACATTCGGCATAAACGAGAAAGTGTCCATCGTGGGCAACCTGCCTAAGGACTTGTTCTCGCTGGTGCTTTTCGGAACCGACTCGACAAGAACCAAGAGCTACGACCTCAGCAAGCTGGGACTGTCCGCGACAGTGTACACCGAGTTCGCCTTGGGTTATTCCAGAGTCATAAACGAGAAGTGGACCGTCGGTGGTAAAGCCAAGTACCTGATGGGTCAGGCGAACTTCTCGACCGACTTCAAGAAGCTGAAAATCAAGGCCGGATTAGACGAGTGGCACATAAAGGGCTCGGGAAAAATCAGAGCCTCGTTGCCTGACATGGTCGATGTGCCAATCAACGACGAGGGAAAGGTTGATTACGGTCACATTAACGTAAACACAAGCAACATCTCGGCCGACGACTTCTTCACATCAAACTGGGGTCTCGGACTCGACCTCGGCGCCACTTACAACGTGTTGCCTAACTTGCAGCTGTCGGCTTCTGTGACCGACCTCGGATTCATCAGATGGAGAAACAACACAACTACAGCGCAAGTGGCTGGAGGATACACATTCAACGGTATCGACTACGTTGTTGACGACGATATCGACGGCAAATGGGACAAGATAAAGGAGGAGTTCGAGGATGCGTTCAACAGCAACGCCAACCGCGACCACTACACCACTTTCTTAAGCTCAAGACTGAACGTCGGCGCCGAGTACAGCATCTGGGACAACAGATTCGGAGTCGGCCTCTTGTCATCAACATTGTTCTACAAGAAGAACATAATGACAGACCTGACCGCTTCTGCCAACTTCAGACCATTCAACTGGCTCAGCACAACAGTTTCGTACACATTGCTGAACGGCCAGTACAACACATTCGGCGCAGGTCTTCAGTTCAGAGTGGCGCCATGGAACATGTTCATCGCTGTTGACAGAATACCTCTGCATTTCACAAAGGAATACATACCATCACAGACCAAGCACGCGAACATACAAGCCGGCTTGATATTCGAGCTCGGATGGAAGGTGCGCAAGAAGGACGCAGACAAGGACGGTGTGAGCGACAAGAAGGACTTGTGTCCTGACACTCCATTCGGATACCTTGTTGACAAGAAGGGATGTACGATAGACTCCGACTCTGACGGCGTGGCCGACAACGTTGACCGCTGCCCAGAGACTCCAATCGGAGTGACTGTCGATTCGTTGGGCTGCCCAATAGACACCGACAAGGACAGCGTGCCAGACTACCTCGACAAGTGTCCTGACACTCCGGAAGGCATCGCTGTTGACGCTAACGGCTGTCCATTCGACGCTGACGGCGACGGTGTGGCAGACTACCTCGACAAGTGCCCTAACACACCAGCAGCTGCCAGAGGCAAGGTTGACGCCAAGGGCTGCCCACTCGACACTGACGAGGACGGCGTGCCAGACTACCTAGACAAGTGTCCTAACTCAGCCAAGGGATTTGTGGTTGACGAGAACGGATGTACAGAGGACGCCGACGGCGATGGTGTGCCAGACGACGTTGACAGATGTCCAAACACGCCAGCCGAGGCAAGAGGCATGGTTGACGCTAACGGTTGTCCGCTCGACTCCGACGGCGACGGCGTGGCCGACTTCGAGGACAAGTGCCCTGCAATCATCGGAACGAAGTCTAACTTCGGCTGTCCTGAGATAAAGGCCGCTGCGAAGAAAATCTTCCAGAAGGCAATGAAGGGCATCCAGTTCGAGACAGGCAAGGATGTCATCCTGCCAAGCTCATACGGAATCCTTGACCAGATCGCTAAGATCATGAAGGACAACCCAGAGTACAAGATTGACATAAACGGACACACCGACAACGTGGGTAAGCCAGAGTCTAACCTCAAACTCTCAGACAAGAGAGCCAACTCCGTTAGAAACTACCTGATGAAGAAGGGCGTGGAAGGCGAAAGAATGACCGCAACTGGATATGGAGACACCAAGCCAATAGCCGACAACGCGACAAAGGCCGGCAAGGCACAGAACAGACGCGTGGAGTTCGTCGTAACAGTAGTTGAAGAATAAAAAACTATAAACTCGTGAAAAAGGTGGGCATTTTACCCACCTTTTTTATTTTTACCGCACTTTTTATAAAATAATAAAAAAGCGGTTTTTATTTTTGCAACACGAAACAGAAACATAGTAATGAAAACTTTAATAAACAAGATAAGCAAACTCGTGGACTGGGCTATGGCCATGTACGACAAGGGTATGAAGAAAGTCTTTGATGTAAAGTTTCTTCACACATACTACGACAGCCAGGAGCATATCTGCGAAATGCTGCGCCGAAAATATCTCCGCAAAACAAACGTCACATTAGACGAGCTGCTCAACAACGGATTCGAGAACACAATCGGCGAAAAACTGACAAAGAAGATTGCCAACAAACGCATACGCCATCACGCATTCTTCGCTTTTTGCGTCACGACGATATGCACCCTGCCCCAAAGCTGGATAATGTGGCCAGCGATGATTATCGACATCATTTTCTTTCAATACGAGCAATTCGCCGTGTCGCAGGAGCTGGAAGTGATACACAGCAGAACGATAACTGACAAACGCCAGTTCAACTACGACTCGCTCGCCGTGTCGGCTTTGAAAATGTCGGGAGTCGTGATGAAGGCCAAGATTCAGGACACGGCAAAGAAGGCGTTCAGTTCTGCCATCAGGTCGGGCATAAAGAAAGGCTCGACGATATTCCGTGGGCCGATGAAAGGACTGCTGAGACAAGGGCTCAAGTGGGGAGGCATCATGCTCGTGAAGAACGGCGCCATCGAGAATTACGATGTGCTCGTGGACATGATTATAGACATATCAGTTGTCACGATATGCGCTCTGATAGCAGGTTTCGTGTCATACTGGCTGTTTGTGCCGATGTCCAAGAGGCTGCAACTGTCGCTCATCGAGGAACAGAACGCATAAAACAACAGCAACAAACAAAAAAGAGAAGGCTTCGAAAAACCTTCTCTCTTTAAGGGTGGAAGATGGGGTTCGAACCCACGACCTTCGGGACCACAATCCGACGCTCTAACCAACTGAGCTACATCCACCATGAATTTGCGGGTGCAAATATACGTCAGAAGATTTGTTTTAACAAACTAAAGGCAAAAATATTTTTTTCATCACACATAAAACAGAATGAACAACAGCCAAGAAAAAATAGCGAACATCAAGAACCTTCTCAGGCAGAGGATGAACGGCATAGCAGCCAAGGCGATGAAGGACAACGGCGCGGCCTACAGACTGGCGTACGGAGTGCCGATACACGAGCTCCGGGAGATAGCCGCCACGCAAGAGAAGGACGCTGAGGTCGCCGAAATGCTGTGGCAGTCCGAAGTCCGGGAAGAGATGATGCTTGCACCGATGATAATCCCAGAGGAGGACATGACCGACGAACGCATTAAAAAGTTCGCCACTGAGTCGCCAAGCTTAGAGGTGCTGATGGAGCTGAGCCGAAGCATAAACACAGAGAAGACAAGCGACAAGACACTGCTGCTGTGGGCTGACGAAGGCGATGAAAACGTGGCGGCGATAAGCCTGATGCTCGGAGCGAAACGCATGCCAAAGATGACCGACGATGACAAAAAGGCGATGCTCGACAAAAGCATCTCGATGGGCGAACGCCCAAGCTACACGATAGCAAAGGCCGCGGCGGAGTACATAAAAAGCTACCTGAACGAAGACAGAGAAAGGGCTGCGGACGTGGAAATGAAGATAAGCAAACTGAGCACCAGCAGCAATAAAACAAGCCGATTGCTTTACGAGGAAATAATGACAGAAATTAAATACGGATAATGCAAAGTGAGGAACCGTGAATAATAAGATTCAAACAAAAATAGTATATTTGCGATTGTTTTGCTTAGAAAGCGGCGAAACGACATAAATTTCAGGAAATCAGATAAAACAACATAAACAGAAAATGAAAAAAGTAGATGTACTTTTAGGCCTGCAGTGGGGCGACGAGGGCAAAGGCAAAGTGGTTGACGTTTTGACGCCTAACTATGATGTGGTAACAAGATTCCAGGGCGGCCCAAACGCAGGACACACATTGGTATTCGAAGGACAGAAGTATGTGTTGAGATCTATTCCTTCAGGAATATTCCAGGGCAACACTGTAAACATAATCGGTAACGGAGTTGTGCTCGACCCTTCTCTTTTCAAGGAAGAGGTGGAG
>JAGCQO010000060.1 GCA_017965125.1 Paludibacteraceae bacterium | reverse complement strand
TATCAAGCCCATGTCGTAAGGGCAGGCGGTTCGTATGATTATGTCCTTGTCCTTGTATTATGTGGCGGAGTAGAAATAGTCGTGCTTTGTGGTCTGGCTTTGTCTGTTTATGTTGTATCCGTGTCCGTTCTTCAAGGCGTTCGCCACTTCGGTTCTGTGCCTGTGGTCTGGCAGCGTGTCGTATCTATCGACGTCGCTGTCGTATATCACTTTGCCGTCGCCTTTTATTATGGTAAGTCTGATTTTCTCGGTGTTCTGCTTTATGATGTTCACCGCATTTGCTGTGTCGTACTGCCACATCATGCTGCCATGCACGTCGTCGTTCATCTGCGCCAGCTTGTTGTCGAGCATTTCTATCTTGTACTGCTTCTCGCGGTTATGCTGAAACAGCAGGAATACCACAGTGTTGGCAACGAACATTGTCAGCACTATGATGTATAGTTTTGTGCCTATTGTCAGTTTCATGGCATTCTGTCGGTGAATGTGTATCCGAATCCTGGGCGTGTCGTGATGTGGTCGGCGTATCTGCCTATTTTCTTTCTCAGCCGTGTTATGTTCACATCGACAGTGCGGTCCAGCACCACGACATCGTGCGGCCAAACTCTCTCTATCAGTTCCTGTCGGCTGAAGACTCTGTCCTTGTGTGAAAGCAGCGTCAGCAGCAGTCCGTACTCGATTTTCGAGAATGCCACGATTTGCGAGTCCACAGCCACGCTTTTCGACATTGTGTCTATCACCAATCCTTCGTGTCTCACGGTGCTGTCGGCTGTTTTAGGTTCGGAGGCTTCGGGGTTGTCGTTACCGGTGCGGCGTATCACAGCGCCCACTCTCAGTATCACCTCCCTCAGCGAGAACGGTTTGGCGATGTAGTCGTCGGCGCCAAGCGTCAGGCCGGTCACGGCGTCGTTCTCGGAGTTTCGTGCGGTGAGGAATATTATCGGCACCTTCGCGGTCTCGTCTTGCTGCTTTAGTTGCTTGGCCATCTGAAAACCGCTCATCTTGCCCATCATCACGTCCAGCAGTATGAGCGAGTACTGTTTCACGTCCATGGTCAGCGCCTCTTCGGCCGATGAGGCTGTGTCCACGTCGTAGCCCTCGTTTTCGAGGTTGAAGCGCAGTATCTCGCACAAGTCCTCCTCGTCGTCCACCACCAGAATCCTTTTCTTGCTGTTTTCTGCCATGCGTGTGATTTGTTTTTCCACAAATATAGTAAACTCTCTGTTTGTTTGTCAGTTCCAGTTCCGTCAGTCTTCCTGGAACTTCTTGTTCGCTCTCAGCTGGTGTCTCATGGTGCTTATTATCATCTGCATTTCTTGCAGCGTGTTCAGGTACACGAGCGATATGCGCAGATTCTCTCTGTCCTTGTCGTACTGCATTCTTTTGGTGTGCGTGTTGCGCATGGCCGACAGTTGTTTTTTGTATCTCTCGGCCTCTTCTCTCGTCGTGTCGTATGCGGCGAAGTCGGTGCTCTTTATCATCTCAATGCCTTTGTCCATCAGCTCCTCCGCGTATTTCACCATCGGCCGGCATTCGTCGGCGTACTGCTGCGGCATAGGTGTGAAGTTGTTGTCGATATGCTCCTTTATTGGCTCAATCATGCGCTTCAGGCAGTAGATGTATTGCTCGGCGCTGTTCATGCCTAAGTAGAACCATGTGTTGCGTTCTATGATCGACTCGGCAGGCAGCCTTCTCATGCATAGAATCTCTTTGTTCTGTTCCTTCTTCAGTTCCTTCTTCTTCCGGTCTATCGCCTTGACGGATTTCCGGAGTTTCGACGAGTCGTTGTTGCACAGCGCCTTGAGTATCACGCTCATCTGTTTTCTTGTGAATTCGGCGACTCCGCTTTGTGTCTTTGCCACGTGTTTATTCAGCAGTTCGTGTATTATCTCTGGGTCATGGCTTTTCATCATTGCGGAGTATATCATGTCCTTCTCGGAGTCGCTGGCGGAGTTGCGTTTCTTCAGGTTGTTCTTCACAAGTATCGTCACGCATGCCGCCATGAGGATTATTATCGCCACGAAGCCGCATTTGTAAATGATGAAGCAGATGATGGAGCAGATGATGAATGTGAGTCCGGCGGTTATGAACCATCCGCCTATCACCGAGAGCACTCCCGTCACGCGGAACACGGCGCTCTCACGCCCCCAAGCCTTGTCGGCGAGCGAGCTGCCCATCGCCACCATGAACGTCACGTAGGTCGTCGAGAGCGGCAGAGTGAGTGTTGTTCCCATTATTATGAGGAACGCGGCAAGCACTAAGTTGACCGACGCCCGCACCATGTCGAACGCCGCTCCGTTGCCGTCGTAGGTCGTCTCTTTGTCGTTGAAGCGGGAGTTTATGAATGACTTCACCTTCTGTGGCATTATCTTGTCCATGAACTCCGACAACTTCTGCGTGCTCCTGACAATGCCGCGCGCTGGCATCGACGACCCGAACATGTTGTCCGACTCGTCCTGGCTGGAGAGGCTGACGCTCGTGTTCACCACGTCCTTGGCCTTGCGCGAAAACCAGATGGCGACTATCATCACTGCCCCGGCCGTTATGAGGAATATCCTCGGAGTCTCCGCCGATTCGCTCAGCGAGTGCATGATGAAGGTATCGGGATTGCCGCTGCCGTTGGCTGTGAAGTCTATATATGAGCTCACGCCAGCCAAAGGCACGCCGATGAAGTTGACCAAGTCGTTGCCGGCGAACGCCATAGCCAATGCGAATGTGCCAAGAAGGACTATCATCTTGAAGATGTTCACGTGGCAGACGTAGAGCACAGCCGTCACCGCCGCCGCTCCGGCAAAGATGAGCGTGATTATCACGTCGAGCGACTGTCCGTCCTGCAGAAACTCCGCCCCGATTCCCTTGATGAAGATGAAGAACGTAATCAGCGTGAACGCCAATGCTCCGAACAGCACTGTGGCGATGGCCTTGCCTTGGTAGTGGAACGAGAAAATCATCCTGGCCACCCACTGCACAACGACCGCGCTGAAGAACGCTATGCCCACCGACGTGAATATGGCGAGTATCACGCTGAACGCCTTGTCGAAGTTCAGTAGCTCGGCTATGTTCAGGCTCGCGTCCTCGCTCGCCTTCAGCATGGATATTATGAACGCCGCGCCCAGCAGTTCGAAGACGAGCGACACGGTCGTGGAGGTCGGCATCTTCAGGGTGTTGAACAGGTCCAGCACAATCACGTCGGTTATCATCACCGCCACGAACACCGTCATCACCTCGTTGAAGGTGAAGTAGTCGGGGTCGAGTATGCCGTGGCGGGCTATGTCCATCATGCCGTCGCTCATCATCGCGCCGCTTATTATGCCCAGCGCCGCTATTATCATTATGGTTCTCCACTTCGCCACCTTGGCTCCTATGGCGGAGCTCAGGAAGTTCACGGCGTCGTTGCTCACACCCACGTAGAGGTCGAACAGGGCGAGGATTATCATGAACACTACAATCGTAAGAAACATGTTTGTTAGGTTTTTGGGTTGGTACTTTTTATTGCAATTTCCGCTGCAAATAAACCCCTCTCTTGTTACCCGCCCGTTACACCCGTGTTACAAAAATGTTACAAAAAAAGGGATAAGCTTTGTGGCATCTCCCTTTCTTGTTTTCACAGTAGAGTTTCCTTAAGGAACTACGATGGTGTTAGTCTGACCGTCAATCAGTGTTGTTCCGCTCTCCACCTTATATGTGTATGTTCCGCTTGCCAAGCAGCCCGGATTTATCATTATCGTGTTGTTTCCTGCTGTCATAACCGTGTTCTTGGCTGCCTTGTAAATGAGCGTTCCTCCGGCATTGTAGATGTTTATGTCGTATGTGCCAGGCGTGCTGATGTTCAGCACAAGGTCAATCGAACCGCCGCATGACGCTGGGATAACCACGGCATTGACTCTGAGCGAGCCGTTGGCAGTCGCAGTGGCAGGTGTTCCGCCGGCTAT
>JAGCQO010000059.1 GCA_017965125.1 Paludibacteraceae bacterium | reverse complement strand
TCAGCTGAGCCAGGTCCTCGATGCTATAGATATCGTGATGCGGTGGTGGCGAGATGAGCGAGATACCTGGGATGGCATTACGCGTCTTGGCGATGATCTCGTTGACCTTGAAGCCAGGCAACTGACCGCCCTCACCAGGCTTAGCACCCTGTGCCACCTTGATTTGTATTTCCTCTGCATTTACCAGATATTCAGCCGTTACGCCAAAACGTCCGCTGGCTATCTGCTTGGTCTTGCTTGAGAGGCTCACGCCATCGACCTCGGTGTGGTAGCGTGCGTTGTCCTCGCCGCCTTCACCGGTGTTGCTTCGTGCGCCGATTTTGTTCATTGCCAATGCCAATGCCTCATGCGCCTCGATTGACAATGCGCCGAACGACATGGCTCCTGTGACGAAGTGCTTAACGATGCTCTCCACAGGCTCTACCTCCTCGATTGGCACTGCCTTAGCGGCTTTCTTGATGCCGAGGTAGTCGCGCAGGAAGATAGGCGCCTTGTCTTCATCGACGATGTGCTCCCATTCCTTGAATTTCTTGTAGCTGCCGAGTCTTGTGGCTATCTGCAGGTTGGCTATCGTGTCTGGGTTCCATGCGTGGGCTATGCCGTCCTTTCTGTATGAGAACTGTCCGTTGTTAGGCAGCGCCTCGCCGGCCTTTGCGCTCTCGAACGCCTCTTCGTGCAGACGGATGGCGTCCTTGGCTATGTCGCGCAGACCTATACCGCCGATGGTGCTGACCTCGGTTCCGAAGTAGCGGCGGAGCAGGTCCTCGCTCAGTCCGACGCTCTCGAATATCTTCGCGCCACGGTATGAACGGATGGTTGATATACCCATCTTGGACATTATCTTCTTCAAGCCCTTGTCAACGGCTTTGATGTAGTTTGACTCTGCTGTGGTGTATTCCTCCTGGATTTTGTGCTTTTTCACGAGGTCGTCGAGCACTGCAAATGTCAAGTAAGGGCAGATGGCGCTCGCTCCGTAGCCCAGCAGCAGTGCGGCGTGCATCACCTCGCGTATCTCGCCGCTCTCCACGATGAGGGCGGTCTGAACACGCTTGCCGGCCTGAATCAGGTGGTGGTGTACGGCGCTGACAGCCAGCAGCGAAGGGATGGCGGCACGGTGCTCGTCGATGTCGCGGTCGCTGAGTATTATGTAGTTCACACCTTCGTCAACCGACGCTTCTGCCGCACGGCAAAGGTCCTCGATGCCTTGGCGCAGTCCGCTTGCTCCCTTCTCCTTGTCGAAGAGCATGGCGAGCTTCTTTGTGCTGAAGCCCTTGTAGCGTATGTTGCAAAGGATGTCGAGCTGTGTGTTGTTGATTATAGGCTGTGGCAGACGCACCATCTTGCAGTTTGTCTCGTCTGGAGTCAGGATGCTGCTGCCGACGCTTCCGATGTACTCAGTCAGCGACATCACAAGTTCCTCTCTGATAGGGTCTATCGCAGGGTTGGTCACTTGCGCGAACTGCTGGCGGAAGTAGTTGAAGAATATCTGTGGGCGGTCGCTTATGACGGCCAGCGGAGTGTCGTTACCCATCGCAGCCACAGGCTCTTGTCCTGTCGTAGCCATAGGCACAACGGTCTTCTCGATGTCCTCTTGTCCGAATCCGAACGCTCTCAGCTTGCTCTCGTAGTTCTCCACGCTGTTGGCCACGTGGCGTCCGCTCTTGAGGTTCTCGAGGCGGATGCAGTTTGTCGAGAGCCATTGGCGGTAAGGGTGAGCCTTGGCGAGCTTCTCCTTTATTTCGCCGTCGTAGTATATCTTGCCTTCTTCAGTGTCGATGAGCAATATCTTGCCCGGCTGGAGTCTGCCTTTGCTTACCACCTCGCTTGGCTCGAAGTCCATAACGCCGACCTCGCTCGCCACTACCATCATTCCGCCCTTGGTTATGGTGTAGCGGCTTGGGCGCAGTCCGTTTCTGTCGAGGAGTCCGCCGGCGTAGCGTCCGTCGCTGAAGAGCAGCGCCGCAGGTCCGTCCCATGGCTCCATCAGGATGCTGTGGTATTCGTAGAACGCCTTCAGGTCGTCGCTTATAGGGTTCTTGTCGTTGAAGCTTTCTGGCACGAGTATCGCCATCGCCTGTGGCAGGCTCAGCCCGCTCATCATCAGGAACTCGAACACGTTGTCGAGGCTGGCCGAGTCGCTCATGTCTGGCTCTACGATAGGCGCTATGTTCTTTATGTCGCCCAGGGCCTCGCTGCTCAACACGCTTTCGCGCGCCTTCATCCATCCTCTGTTGCCTCGTATGGTGTTTATCTCGCCGTTATGCGCGAGCAGACGGAAAGGCTGTGCCAGCATCCATTTTGGGAATGTGTTTGTCGAGAAACGTGAGTGTACTAATGCGAGTCCGCTTGTCAGGTATGGGTTAGACAGGTCTGGGAAATAGCGGCGCAGCTGTCCGCTTGTCAGCATGCCCTTGTAGATGATGGCCTTGCTGCTGAGCGAGCAGATGTAGAAGTCTTCGTACTTGCCTTCGTTCTCCTGGGCTGTCATGTCGGCTACTCTGCGTTCGATGCGCTTTCTGATTTTGTACAGCGAGCGTTCGATGTCTTCACCTTCTCCAGTCACGAAGATCTGCTTGATGTCCGGCTCCACTTCGCGAGCGGCCACACCAAGCGCGCTTGACTCTGTTGGCACTGCGCGTATGTGCATCAGTGTCATGCCTTCGCGCTCGATTTCCTCGATCATCACGTTCAGCAGTTCCTTCTGCACGTCCTCGCCCTTTGGCAGGAATACGAGTCCGGTTCCGTACTGTCCCTTCTCAGGCACAGGGATTCCCTGCAGGAGGATGAACTCATGAGGAATCTGCAACAGGATGCCGGCTCCGTCGCCGGTCTTGTCGCGTGTCTCGGCTCCTCTGTGCTCCATGTTCTCCAGCACCTTCAGCGCCTTGTCCACTAGGTCATGGCTTTTGCCGCCGTGAATGTTCACTACCATGCCGACGCCACACGCATCGTGTTCCATGTCGGCTCTGTATAAACCTAAGTTTTTCATGTTGTTGTGTTATATTATGGTTTTGATTTTTTCCAATGCTTTTATTGTGCTTTCATGCTGACCGAAGGCGGTGAGTCTGACGTAGCCCTCGCCGGCAGGTCCGAAGCCTACGCCTGGAGTGCAGACCACGTGGGCGTTCTGCAGCATCGTGTTGAAGAATCCCCATGAAGTGATGCCTTGCGGAGTGCGCACCCAGAGGTATGGCGCGTCCTTGCCGCCGTAAACCTCGTAGCCGAGGCTCAGCATGGTCGAGCGCATGAGCTTGGCGTTTCTCATGTAGTAGTCTATCGTCTTGCGTATCTCGGCGTGGCCCTCGGCTGTGTAGATGGCCTCGGCAGCGCGCTGGCTGACATAGCTCACGCCGTTGAACTTGGTCGATTGTCTGCGCGACCAAAGCGGGTTGAGTGCTATGCGCTCGCCCTTGGTGGTGGTCGCTGCCACTTCCTTTGGCACTATGGTGTATCCGCATCTGACGCCGGTGAATCCCGCTGTCTTCGAGAAGCTGCGGAACTCGACTGCGACTTGCTTTGCGCCTTCGATTTCGTAGATGCTGTGTGGCACGTCCTCGCTCTGGATGTATGCCTCGTAGGCTGAGTCGTAGAATATCAGTGAGTTATGCTCTATGGCGTAAGCGACCCAGCGTTTCAGCTCGTCGCGTGTCAGTGTCGTGCCGGTCGGGTTGTTAGGGTAGCAGAGGTAGATGACGTCCACTGGCTGGCTTGGCAGCTCGGGGATGAACTCGTTCTCCGCTGTGCATGGCATATACACGACGTTCGACCATCTGCCGTCGGCTCCGAGGTCGCCGGTGCGTCCGCCCATCGCGTTGGAGTCCACATAAACGGGGTAGATAGGGTCAGCGACGCCGATTTTCACGTCCTTGCCCAGCAGCTCCTGGAAGTTGCCGGTGTCGCTCTTCGCTCCGTCGTTCACGAAAATCTCGCTTTCGTCTATCTCGATGCCTCTCGCGCGGAAATCGTTCTCGGCGATGGCGTGTCTCAGGAATTCGTAGCCTCTCTCAGGGCCGTAGCCGCGGAATGTGCCGCCTTTGCTCATCTCATCCACCGCGCTGTGCATCGCCTTCACGATTGTCGGTGCCAGCGGTTGTGTTACGTCTCCAATTCCTAAGCTGATGACTTCTGCCTGTGGGTGCGACTCCTTGAACGAGCTCACTTTCTTGGCGATTTCTGTGAAAAGGTAACCGCCCGGCAGTTTCAGCATGTCTTCGTTGATGTGTGCCATAAAATTTATTTCCTTTTTCTTATTCTGACAATTCTATTTCTCCGTCGAAAACGAACGACGCTCCGCCGGTCATTTTCACGTGGCTGTCCTCGGCCCATTCGATTTCGAGCGCGCCTCCGTCCATTATTATGCGGCTCTTGCGTCCTGCACGTCCCGTGTGTGCCGCTGCCACCGCTGTGGCGCATGCTCCTGTTCCGCAAGCCATGGTCACGCCGCTGCCTCTTTCCCACACGCGGACTCTGATGCCGTCCTCGCGCACAGTGGCGAACTCTATGTTGCAGCGCTCTGGGAATGCCTTGTGATGCTCCAGTCGCTTGCCTTCTTTCTCTATGTCAACCTTCTCGGCGTCCTCCACGAAAATCACGTAGTGCGGATTGCCCATGCAGACGAACGTGCCTTCGGGCAGCTCCTCGCTCTCGATGTACTGCGCCTCGTTGCTCAGCGCCGGCTCGCCCATGTCCACAGTCACCGAGTCCACTCGCTCGTCGGCCACGTGCAGGTGCAGCTCCTTGATGCCCGATGCGGTCAGCAGCCGGATGACGGTCTGCTTGGTCAGGCCTTTCTCGTAGAGGTACTTGCCCACGCAGCGGCTGGCGTTTCCGCACATCTTTGCCTCGGAGCCGTCGGCGTTGAAGATGCGCATCGTGAAGTCGGCTTGGTCCTTCGCCTCGCCGCGTCCTATCAGCACAAGGCCGTCGGAGCCGATGCCGCGGTGACGGTCGCTCCACAGTTCGGATGCCTCGGAAGGGTTTTTAATCTCGTTCAGGGCAGTGTCCACATATATGTAGTCGTTGCCTATGCCGTGCATTTTTGTGAAGTGTATCGTCTGTGACATTTTGTCTTTTATTTATGCTTTGTGCTGTTAAAATGCTAATTGACGATGCAAAAGTACTCCTTTTTGTTGTTTTAGCAAATTTATAAAGGAAAAATGTTGTGAAAAGTGCGATAATTTAAGAATTGTGATTAAAAAATAAAGAAAATACTTTCAAAATGCTTTTTGTTTTGTGGAAATGATATATCTTTGTCACTGATATTATTGCAAACAGCAGAATTGTTTGTTCTGGAAAATATTGACAGTCTGTTTGTTAGGTTCTCTTATATATATTAATGTATATATTAAAAAGAAAATATTATGTGTGGAATTGTTTCTATCCTTAACATCAAGCAAAATACGCCGGAGCTCAGAAAAAAGGCTTTGCGTATGAGTCAGAAAATCCGTCACCGCGGTCCGGACTGGAGCGGCATCTACTGCGGAGGCTCTGCCATCTTGGCTCATGAGCGTCTGAGCATCGTTGACCCAGAGTCGGGCGGACAGCCTTTGTTCTCGACCGCAGCCAAGCATGTGCTGGCTGTCAACGGCGAGATTTACAACCTTCAGGAGATAAGACGACACTTTGCTGGAGAGTACGAGTTCCGTACAAAGAGCGACTGCGAGGTCATCCTTGCGCTTTACCACAAGTACGGCGTCGATTTCCTTGAGCAGCTGAACGGCATTTTCGCCTTTGTGCTTTACGACGAGGATAGCGACGAATTCCTCATTGCGCGCGACCCTATAGGCGTGATACCTTTATATATAGGATACGACGCCGACGGAACGGTCTATGTGGCTTCGGAGCTGAAGGCGCTCGAAGGACAGTGCGAGCGCTACGAGCCTTTCCTGCCTGGACATTACTACTGGAGCAAGGACCCCGGCATGAAGCGCTACTACCAGCGCGACTGGATGGAGTATGACAACGTGAAGGACAACGCGGCGAGCGTGTCGGTGGTTCACGACGCCCTCGAGGACGCAGTCAAGCGCCAGCTCATGTCCGACGTGCCTTACGGCGTGCTGCTTTCCGGCGGTCTGGACTCGTCGGTCATCTCTGCCATAGCCGAGAAGTACAGCGAGATGCGTATCGAGGACGACAGCAAGACTAAAGCCTACTGGCCACGACTGCACTCGTTCGCTGTAGGACTGAAGGGCGCTCCTGACCTCGCCAAGGCAAAGCTCGTGGCTGACCACATCGGCACCGTGCACCACGAAAT
>JAGCQO010000058.1 GCA_017965125.1 Paludibacteraceae bacterium | reverse complement strand
ACTGTGTCACTGGTGCTTTACATGACGCAAGCAACGCCATTGTCGCCGCAATTATAAAGAATACGTATTTTCTCATCATTTTTCCTCCAAATAGTAGTTTGACAAATTATTCGCATCTATCTCTCCTCCGTTCACTTCGACCATAGAGTATTCCGTTTCTGGAGTGTCACCGTCCGACATAAGGATTGTCGCTGTAGCAACTTCCTTGCCTGGAAGTTCTATCATAATGCCAGTCTGTGGATTCTTCACTTTCTTTCCCTTTGCCTTGACCGACAGCACGATGCCGCTCGTCAAGCCCTGGCTCTTGCCGCCAGCGATGAGCTTCGCTTCGTTGTCGTACGAAAGGAAGTATGTTCTCCATGGCTTGTCAGTGCACTTATTAATGATGTTCTCGACCAGCTGTCCGATGGCTTCCGAAATCGCCTTGTCGCTCAGTGTCGCGTCAAAGCCAGCCACACCACCGAAGCCAAGCGTAGTCTTCGACGTCGTTTGCGCCTCGCCCTTTGCCTCGTCTGAGTAAATAATCAAGCCTGACGCCACATCGACCAAGCGGATTGAGACTGCGGCCTCCACCACTTGCATCTTTGTTGACGAGAACACACCTTGCGTTCCGACGTTCTTTCGTCCATACTCTGTTATGGAGCCGATAATCAGATAGTCGGCGCCGATTGTGGATGACAAGTCATTGCCATTGATTTTGTTCTCCTCGAGCAACTTTGACAAGTCGCTTCTCTCCAGCAAAAGGAACTTGCCAGAAGCGGCGAGCTTCGACGACAAGATATCTAAAGCCTGCTTGCCCATAGGGTCGTTCTCTTTGTCATAAAAAACACCCTTGGCATATTGAGTCTCATTGGAGAAACGTCCGATCGCCACTTTTCTTTTCAAGACTTTCTTATTCGCGTCTTCATTTGCAGAAACATACGCGTCATTCTCTACAATCTCGACCTTTCTTCCTGACGCTTGAGTGTAACAACATAACAAAAAGAAAGGAAATAAAAACAAAATTTTCTTCATAGAATTTAAAAATAAGGTATTCTACATCTATGCTTCGCATGAGCATAACAAAACAAATATACACCTTATTTGTTATAACAAGAACATCTCTGAGGCAAATAATGCAGTAAAACACAAATATCCAAGCGAGACAAAAGCAAAACTGCGGAATTACTCTCCGATGTCGGGTTTTAGCGCATTTCAAACGCCATATAAACATGTGTTAACGGGCTTTTGCTGTATTGCTCATAAGTTATAATTTTGCAGCCCTATGAAGATAATATCAAACATCAAAACAGCACTTGGCAAGCTCTCGTTCAGAACCGGAGTTATCGTTATGCTCATGTGCATTCCTTTCTATATTCTTTCATTTGCGCAGATGCTGCTGCCTATCTCGGCTGGCGCAAAAGGTGTTCTATGGGTCGTGCTTTTCGGATTAGCCAAGACATGCCAGTACGGCGGACTGACAATCCTCGGAGCGGAAGGCGTAAAGAGGCTCAAAGCCTGGTTCAAGAGAAAGAAAAACGTAGAGACCGTCAAAGAGCCTGCGGAATAAGCCACACAGCCGACACGCATTCATCCTCTATGAAAATAGAAGAAGCCATCGTCTATGCCCTTGCCTCATCCAACCGTGGCATGAGAACCGAGCAGATCGCCCAGTTCATAAACGAAAGGGGGCTGTTCAAACGCAGGAACAATCTGCCTGTTGACAGCAAGATGGTCTATGCCGTCATCATGAAGCACCAAGACATCTTCGTGAAGTCGGAAGGATTGATTAGGTTGATTATGTAAAAAAAAAAAACTTCCTCCCCAAAAGCAAAAAAGCGAGCCTGAAAATTCAGACTCGCTTTTGTTATGTATTTTCCGAGAGATTTATTTCTCAGGAACATTCAGCGAAATGCAAAGCTCGTCAAGCTGCGACTGGTCGATAACCGAAGGAGCGGAAATCATGACGTCGCGACCGGCATTGTTCTTTGGGAATGCGATGCAGTCTCTGATTGAGTCCAGCCCTGCGAGCAACGACACCATACGGTCGAGTCCGAAAGCAAGGCCTGCGTGAGGCGGCGCACCGAACTTGAACGCTGTGAGCAACCAGCCGAACTTGGAATTAGCCTCATCCTCGGTCAAACCGATAGCCTTGAAGACGCGGCTCTGGAGGTTGCGGTCATGGATACGGACTGAACCGCCGCCGACCTCAACGCCGTTAAGCACGAAGTCGTAAGCGTCGGCACGAACACGGCCTGGGTCCGACTCAAGATACTGCAAATCCTCAGCCTTAGGCGATGTGAACGGATGGTGCATTGCCTTGAATCTTGACGACTCCTCGTCCCACTCGAACATAGGGAAGTCAACCACCCAAAGTGGCGCGTACTTAGTGTTGTCTCTAAGTCCGAGACGGCTTCCCATCTCCAGACGAAGCTGTCCGAGCTGCACCTGTGTCTTCTGAACATCAGAGCCGGAAAGGATAAGCAGAAGGTCACCTGGCTTAGCATTGAACTTCTCCGCCCATGCCTTCAAATCGTCCTGATTGTAGAATTTGTCAACTGACGACTTGAATGTGCCGTCGGTGTTATACTTGACGTAAACAAGGCCAGCAGCGCCAACCTGAGGACGCTTCACGAAGTCTGTGAGCGCGTCAAGGTCCTTGCGCGAGTATGATGCGCATCCTTCTGCACAAATACCGCCTACGTAAGCCGCACTGTTGAAGATGCTGAAGTCTCTGTTCTTCACGATGTCAGTGATCTCGACGAAAGTCATGCCGAAACGCATATCAGGCTTGTCTGAGCCGTAAAGACGCATAGCGTCATGCCATGTCATCTGCAAGAATGGCTCGTTGAAATCGATTGACTTTATAGAAGAGAACACGTGCTTGATTAATCCCTCGAACAGCTCGATAACGTCCGGCTGCTTAACGAAGGACATCTCGCAGTCGATCTGTGTGAACTCCGGCTGACGGTCGGCACGCAAGTCCTCGTCACGGAAACACTTCACGATCTGGAAATAGCGGTCGAAGCCTGCCACCATGAGCAGCTGCTTGAAGAGCTGAGGCGACTGAGGCAACGCATAGAACTCGCCCGGATTCATACGGCTTGGCACAACGAAGTCGCGCGCGCCTTCCGGAGTT
>JAGCQO010000007.1 GCA_017965125.1 Paludibacteraceae bacterium | reverse complement strand
CCAGGAAGACCGAGGCGGACATCGGCAAACGGGAGGCGGAGGTTGAGAACCTGAAAGCCAGAGGAAGCCTGATCGAGAGCAGGACGCGGCTCACCGACGCCGCTACCGACATAAAACGCAGCGAAGGGGAAATCAAGCGGCAAGAGGCTGAGAACATCGGCCAGAAACACGAACAGGAGGCAGAGATACGCAAAGCCAGGTCACAAGCAGCCTGGGCTGCAGCCGAACGGCAACGCACCTCCCTCCAGAGTCTCAGAAAACAGAGAGGGAGGAAGTGAAGAGTGAAAAGTGAAGTTTCGGAATGCCGAAGCATCGAAATCTCGAAACATCGAAGCATCGAAAATCCCGAAATAACGACATCCCGAAAAAAATTAAAAATCAAAAAGAATTATGAGTACCGAGCAAACACCAAAAGAGCTGTTTTTGAAGCGGTTCGCCGAGCGGTTCGGCACGGCCGACCCTGGCGACGAAGAGAACTATTACAACAACGCCAACAGACTCCTCGACGACTACGAGAGCTACGAGGCCGCCACCCACAACCTGCTGGGAGCCATAGACGGCAACGAGCAGTTGATGGACATGCTGGCTGAGGCGTCGGCCCGCCCCGACTTCGACCCTGTCGTGTGGATGGTGGAGAAGCAGGGGATCGACCTTCAGGCGGTGATGAGCGACCCCGACTATGCCACATTGCTGTCGAAAGCGCATAACGCACACTTAGAGGAGGAGGCGCGGCGACATGCCATCGACGAGGAGATGCGCGCCAACCTACCCTGCTCCCTACAGGCCATCAACGAGAAAGCCCAAGAGATGGGAGTCGGCGAGAAGCAGAGAGACGAGACTGTAGCAAGACTGTGGCAGACGGGAGAGGACATGGTTAAAGGCATTCTGCCTGTGGATCTCTTCGAGCTGATTGTGAAAGGCAGCGATTTCGACAGACAGCTGAGCGAGGCCTATGAGCAAGGACGCGCCGAGGGGTTGAACACCAAGATTGAGGAACACCTCATAAAGGTGAGAAACCGCCCCTCAGGAGTGATGCCCACCCAGAAGCCTCTCGACACAGAAACCAGGCAGGCAAAGACAAAAAACCCTTTTGTAGATAGCGACTGGAGTTGAGATACAAAGTCTTAACCTGAAAAAAGTGTTATTATGGTTTTTGTAAAACTAACAAAACTTAAATGACAGAAGTTTCGGATGTTAAGAAGGGAGTTAAGGGTACTTCTATAAATTAGTTTTTATTTTTCTCAAGGGTGCTTATTCGCGCTTCGACGCTTTACGTTTCTTAGCGGCATCTTTATCTTCGCTGAATCTTGTCACGACTCGACAAATAGAAAGTAAACTTTCTTTTGTTCTCGCTGCTCCAAGATGTGTCCTTTTGCCTTGAACCATAGCTCGCTATGCTTCTACGGCTGCAAGAACCAACCTGCTCGCCAATAAACAGTAAATCGCCTGAAGCTAATTTATAGAACTACCCATCAACAAAAGGGTTATTTATGTTTTTGTGAAAATGAAACACAGGATTTTGCAGGTGTGGCAGTTTTTTTGTAAATTTGCCGTTAAATACTGATTGGCTATGGCATATTACGGAAACATACAGGAAGAGGAACTGAAGAACAAGGTTGCCCATGACTTGTTCGACGGCTTTGACACCACAAGAATAATAGGACATATCGACTTCTGTGTCTCTATGCCGCCTGACCCGCTCGGGCTGAACGAGGAAGAACCGCTGCTGTGGGCAGAGGCTAAGAAAGGCACAAACCACTGGATACCGTTCACCGAATACGAGGTGGGGGCACAAGAGAAATTCGAGAGCCATTTTATGAGCGACTTCCTCAAAGGCGTTAAACCGACAAATACAGCCGCTGAGCCTTACCTGTTCGGCGCCGCTACGGAGCCAAATGCGCAGAACGAGCTGAGATTCTCAAAAGAGGCAAATGACGTGATGGACGCAGGACGCAACCTCTGGAGATATTATCACGAGCAACCGATAGCAAAGACCCGCCCCAAAGCGTCTTTCTACGACATCCGCCTTTACTTCCAAGGCACAAAGACGACAAAATCCGACAAAGTGCAGATGTGTCCTGAAAGCAGCGATGCGCATTACACAGAACTCATCACAGACCTACGGCAGAAAATGAAACTGCTTGCCAAGAAAATCGAGCCCAAGGTGTATGAATATGGCTTTCTGAAGGAATAACCCATTTTCAAGTTCATCGCAATATTATTTTCTTGAATCAATTCACTCTGAATAAAATAACGATTATGAAATTCTATAACATTTTGACAATTGAGCTAATAACGGCTATGTTCTGTTTTGCCTCATGTGAGAAAAAAAATTCTGCCGTGCTTACATACGGTCAGACAAGCGATGCTTCTCAACAGGTATCTGTCAACGAAAACACAAAACAGCCAACAACCACGGAAGAAGTTGTTGAGCCCTTAGACACACAAAGTATTGATACGACGGCAATTGAAGAAGAAATTGATTATAAACCCATTAAGCTGCCTGTTGGTGTTAAAGAATT
>JAGCQO010000057.1 GCA_017965125.1 Paludibacteraceae bacterium | reverse complement strand
GACCGGTTTGCGTAAAGGAAATCAAGGGACTGATAGACTGCTGCCCGTTCTGGGACGACAACGGCGATGTCTATCTCTCACACGGGTACGCTGGCTCAAGGGCCGGAGTAAAGAGCATCCTCGGACTTCTTCAGATGAACAAAGAAGGGAACACGACATTAGGCGACACAAGGATAATCTACGACGGACACACGTCACAGCCTACGATAGAAGGAACCAAAATGTACAAGCGCAACGGCTACTACTACATCTTCGCACCAGCCGGCGGCGTATCGACAGGCTGGCAGCTCGTCCTGAGGAGCAAAGACATCTGGGGACCGTATGAAGAAAAGATAGTGCTGCACCAGGGCAACACGAACGTCAACGGCCCACACCAGGGAGCATGGGTGCAAACGAAAAAGGGCGAAGACTGGTTTATACACTTCCAGGACGTCGGCACATGCGGCAGAATCATTCACCTCGAACCGATGAAATGGGTCAACGACTGGCCTGTGATAGGCAATGACGAGGACGGCGACGGATGCGGCGAGCCGGTCATGACATACACCAAGCCTAAGACAAAGAAATCGGCCATAACAACACCTGTCGATGATGACGAGTTCTCCGACAACAAAGTCGGACTGCAATGGCAGTGGATGGGAAATCCCGGACCGACATGGCCTTTCGCCGACAAGAGGATGGGCGTGCTCCGACTTTATTCGCAATATGACGAAAAAGCACGTAACCTATTCGACATCAACAGCTTCCTCGGACAGAAGACGCCTGCCAAGGATTTCACGGTCACAACCCGAATGTCGGTATATCCTGACAAAAGATACAAAGGAGAGAAATTCCTTTTCGGAATCATGGGCGAGGACTATTCTATGATATGCATCGAGAACACTGACGAAGGACTGAAGATAAGCCAAAACACATGCATCGACGCAAGGAGAAAAGGCACAGAAACGCAGACTGACGCCGCCACACTGCCAAGCAAGGACATCGTGATAAGAATGACGATGACGGACGGACTGCTCTGCAAATTCAGCTACAGCACCGACGAGGGAAAGAGCTTCAAGACCATCGGCACGACATTCAAGGCAAAGGAAGGACGCTGGATAGGCGCGAAAATCGGCTACATGGCCTTCAGACCAAAGAAGTCGAACGACGGCGGATACATGGACATCGACTGGATAAGATACACCAAACCGGAAAACTAAACAACAAGTGATGAGAAACAGGTTTTTTGCAATTTCATTGCTCGCTTTATGTGCGATTGCCTCACACGCAGCCAAGGTGAAAATCGACAAGACGCCAAAGGACATCTACAGCGGCGTTCCGTTCAACATGGAAGCCGTACCTGAGATAAAATTCAAGAACAACATGCTGAGCATCAGCGACTGCGGAGCGGTAGGCGACGGCACACACGACAACACGGAAGCCTTTCGCAAGGCGATTGACTCCGTGGCTGGCAAGGGCGGCGGACACGTCATTGTGCCACAAGGCATCTGGCTGACAGGCCCTATCGTCATGAAAAGCAACATAGACCTTCATCTGGAAAAAGGCGCGCTGATATTCTTCACAAAGGACAAGAAGCGATACAAGATAGCACCATCGTCGTTCGAAGGGCTGAACACAAGAAGATGCGTCTCGCAAATCTCAGGCGACAGCCTCGAGAACGTAGCCATAACGGGCGAAGGGTTCATCGACGGCAACGGAGATGTGTGGAGAGCCGTGAAAAAGAGGAAAATGTCGCCAGACGAGTGGAAAAGACTCGTAAAGAAAGGCGGCATCGTGGAGGGCGAGCAATGGTATCCGTCCGAAAGCTACCTCGCAGGCAAAAGACTGGCGGAGGACCAGAACATCCCGATTGTGGACAACGACAGCACATGGGAAAGCATCAGAGACTTCCTGCGCCCTACTCTGCTCGAATTCACAAACAGCAAGAACATAGTGCTGGACGGCGTGACGTTCCAGAATTCGCCTTCGTGGTGCCTGCATCCGCTCATGTGCAAGAACATAAGGATAAGCAATGTCACTGTGAGAAACCCATGGTACGCGCAGAACGGCGACGCGCTCGACCTTGAGTCATGCCAGAACGCCATAGTTTACAACAGCACATTCGACGCCGGCGACGACGCCATCTGCATAAAGTCCGGCAAAGACGAGGACGGCAGAAAAAGGAACATGCCTTGCAAGAACATCTTGGTCAAGAACTGCACCGTGCTGCATGGCCACGGAGGATTCGTCGTGGGCAGCGAGATGTCCGGCGGCGCGAAAAACATGTACGTGAAGGACTGCCTGTTCATGGGCACCGACGTCGGACTGAGGTTCAAGAGCAAGCGAGGAAGAGGCGGTGTCGTGGAAAATGTGTTCGTCGATAAAGTGGACATGATAGACATAAAAGGCGAAGCGATACTCTTCGACCTGTTCTACGGCAACAAGAACGTGACCGACAAAGGCGACGTGCCAGCCGACATCACAACTCCAGAGTTCAAAAGCATATACATAAAAAACATAAACTGCAACGGAGCCAAGAAAGCAATGTTCTTCAACGGCCTGCCAGAAAAGAACATAACCGAAGTGTCGCTTGAGAACATAAACATAACAAGCGACAACGGCGCCGAGATGGCGGATGCTGCGAACATAAACATGACCAACGCCGACATCAACTGCAAGAAAGGCGCAATGCTGAAACTAACGAGAGTGAAAGACTCGACATTCGACAACATAAAGTCATCGCAAAGCGACATAAACAACGTCGAGACTAGCGAATGCACAAACATAACAACAAGAAACATAGAACATTAGAATAAAAAGACTATGAAAATCAAGCACTTACTAACAGCGTCGTTGCTGCTCTCGTCACTAATGTGTCTGGGAGCGCCGAAATACAATCCCGGCAGCTTTGTTTACATTGACGTGGAGAACAACGCCGACTTCGCGCGCGAGAACGTTCCCGTAGTCGTGAAAATAGACAGCATCACGTCAAAACTGAAGCATTACACAAACCAGAGAATCTGCCTGTTCATAAACGACAAGGAGATAAACACGCAGTTTGACGACACCGACGGCGACGGCAAGAAGGACGAAGTCGCTTTCATGCTGAACATGAAGGCGAACCAGAAGCAGAGAATCATGGCGCGAATCGTGCCTACAAGCTACAACGTCAAGAACTACGAGCAGGAGGTTTACTCCGTGCTCATGCACCGCACAAAGAACAGCGACGGAACGGAGACCACAAGACCCGACACTGCCATCTCGTCGAACAAAGACGACATGTACAACAAGGTTTATCTGCACGGAATGATATTCGAGAGCGGACCAGTGGCCTACAGGGTATATTTCAACAACAAGCAGACGATTGACGTTTACGGCAAGGTAAACAACCGACTGGAAATACCTATCACACAGTGGCACACGACCAACAAGCAGCTCAGCGAAGGCTACGGCGACGACGTGCTGCTCGTGGGCAACAGCGTCGGAGTGGGAACATTCAAGGGATGG
>JAGCQO010000056.1 GCA_017965125.1 Paludibacteraceae bacterium | reverse complement strand
CGTAGCTGAACCATGAGCCGCTCTTTTTGATGACCCCGTATTCCACGCCGAGGTCTATTATCTCGCCTGTCAGTGAGATTCCCTCGCCGAACATGATGTCGAACTCAGCCTTGCGGAAAGGTGGCGCAACCTTGTTCTTCACTACCTTCACTTTGGTCTGGTTTCCTATCACCTTGTCGCCGTCCTTTATCTGGCTGGCTCTTCTTATGTCCAGACGTACAGAAGAGTAGAACTTGAGCGCGTTACCTCCGGTTGTTGTCTCCGGATTGCCGAACATCACGCCTATCTTCTCTCTCAGCTGGTTTATGAAGATGCATGTTGTGTTTGTCTTGCTTATAGTCGCGGTGAGCTTTCTGAGCGCTTGCGACATAAGTCTCGCCTGCAGACCCACCTTGTTCTCGCCCATGTCGCCTTCGAGCTCTGCCTTTGGAGTCAGCGCCGCTACAGAATCGACAACCACCAAGTCCACAGCCGATGATCTGATGAGCTGGTCGGCCACCTCAAGCGCCTCCTCGCCGCTGTCTGGCTGCGAGATGAGCAGGTTGTCTGTGTCAACGCCCAGTCCGGCAGCGTAGAAGCGGTCGAAAGCGTGCTCGGCGTCTATTATGGCTGCGATGCCGCCTTCCTTCTGCACTTCGGCTATGGCGTGTATTGCGAGTGTGGTCTTACCTGATGATTCAGGACCGTAGATCTCGATGATTCTTCCTCTTGGGTATCCTCCGACACCGAGTGCGTAGTCCAGTCCGATGGAACCTGTCGGTATCACTGCAATGTCCTCTATAGAGTCGTCGCCAAGTCGCATTATTGTGCCCTTGCCGTGGTCCTTGTCTATTTTCTCCATGGCGAGCTGAAGCGCTTTCAGCTTTTCTGCCGATGGCTTCTTCACGTCTTTTGGTGCTGAAGCCTTTCCCTCTTTGTTTTCTAATTCTTCTGACATAAGTTTTTCTGTTTTTGTGTCTTAATTCTTCAAAGGTAATACCTTTTTCTGTTAATATAGAAAGGGGTAAAACCTTTTTTTCAACATATTTTTACGTTTCGTTTGCCTTTGTCTGTGGTTCGATATGCTCGTCGGCCGAGTGTGGGCGAGGTGCCGAGCGTGTGAAGTGGAGTAGCGTGAAAAAGAAAAATCCCAAACGCCAGAGGCATTTGGGATTTTCAGTTGTAGCGCAACCGGGAGTCGAACCCGGGTTTCAGCCGTGAGAGGGCCGCGTCCTAGGCCACTAGACGAATGCGCCGTGACTTAGATTTTGCGAGTGCAAAGATAGGAGTGATTTTTCTTAATTCCAAACATAAATCAGAAATTTCTCACAATTTCCGCGAATTTTATCATTTTCTCGGGGTCGGACTCAAGTGTTGTGCCTATCACAACGATGTCGGCTCCGGCTTCCAATGCGGTTTTTATGTCGTCCTCGCTTCTCAGTCCGCCGCCTACGATTACAGGCAGGGTTATGTTCTTGCTGACGGCTTTTATCATCTGCGCAGGCACGGGGTTCTTGGCTCCGCTGCCGCCTTCGAGGTAGATGGCTTTGTTGCCGAGCAGCTCGCCGGCTATGGCTGTGGCCACGGCGATGTCGTTCTTCTCTCTTGGGATTGGCCTTGTGTTGCTGATGTATTCGACCGACGTCGTTGTGCCGCTTTCGATGAGCATGTAGCCGGTCGAGATGGTCTCGATGCCCGATTTCCTTATGAATGGGGCAGCCACGACGTGCTGTCCGATGAGGAAGTCGGCGTTTCGTCCGCTTATGAGCGACAGCATCAGTATGGCGTCGGCCTTGTCGGTCAGCTGGGTGCTGTTGCCGGGGAAGAGCACGACTTTCGTGTCGGTCTTTTCCTTTATATGCTTTATGGCGTCATCGGTGCTTGATGCGGTCAGGCTTCCGCCCACGAAGATGTAGTCGGGCTTTGCTTGTGCGACGGAGCTTGCGAATCTCTCTGCGACCTCGTCGGTGTACTTGTCGGGGTCGATAAGCACAGCGAGCTGTTTCTTGCCCGATGCCTTTTTTTGTAGTATTTCCTCGAGTATGCTCATAATCTTGCAGTTATGTCGTTTGTAGAGCTGTTGTCAGTATGAAATCCTCGTTGTTCCAGTATTCCGCCTCAAATCGCAGGTCTTTGCCGTTGCAGTTCTCGCAGGCTTGGAACTTGCCGTTGGCTGCGATGTCGTCGGCGTCCGTGTGGATGTATGACTTGAAGTCGTAGCATCCGTTCTCTGTCGCTTTGTAAACCGACTCCTTGACCGACCAAACCATCGTCGCGAAGTCCCGGCTCACGTCAGCATTCTCGCACCTTGCTTCCTCTTGCTCGTCCATGAAGGCGTTCCTTATCTTGTTCGCCCTGTCGCT
>JAGCQO010000006.1 GCA_017965125.1 Paludibacteraceae bacterium | reverse complement strand
GCACGATGTGACAACGAATGTCTGTGCCATGTCGGGTTGCTCCACGAAGTCGATTTCCACAGTGTCGTCGGTGCACTCGAGGCTTTTGTCGTAACTCAGTGTCACGCCGCTTTCAGTGTAGTCCGTGTTCACACCGTATTTCTTGAACATCTCGGCTATCTTGGAGTCGCCTTGTGTGCTGTTTTTCCTCAGCCCTTTGAGTTCTATTTCCCCGCCTTTGTTTATGGCTACCATCTCGTACCAGTAGCTGGCTCCAGACCAGTCGCTTTCTATCTCGTAGGCAGTCTTGCGGTAGGTCTGCGGCTTCACTTCGATAAGGTTGCCGTCGATGCGTGATTCGACGCCGAACTCATTCATCATGCTCAGCGTCATCTTGATGTATGGCTTGGAAATGACCTCGCCGGTGAGTCTGAGGCTCAGTCCGTTTTTCAGTTTTGGCGCTATCATCAGCAGGGCGGATATGTATTGCGACGAGACGCTGCCGTCCAGTTCTATCTCTCCGCCGTCGAGTTCCTTGCCGTTTATTCTCAAAGGAGGGAATCCTTCGTTCTCTGTGTATTCGATGTCGGCTCCGATTTTCCTCAGCGCGTCAACGAGTATTTTTATCGGGCGCTGCTTCATTCTCTCGCTTCCGGTTATGTTCCATGTGCCGGGCGTGGTGGAGAGGAATGCTGTGAGGAATCTCATTGATGTGCCTGCCGCGCCGATGTTTATGTCGTTTGACTCAAAGGAAAGCGCTTTAAGCATGACGTTCGTGTCGTCGCAGTCCGATATGTTCGACAGAAGATTTGTGTCGCCTTTTGCCAGCGCATTAAGTATTAAAGCCCTGTTGCTTATGCTTTTAGATGCAGGCAGCGAGACAGAGGCTTTCAGTGCGGAAGGTTTGGTTATTTTATATGTTAGAGCCATTATATTTTTTACCTTTGTGGTTGGCAAAGATATGACAAAAATAATGAATGAAATGTCGATAGAAGATCTTTATAAAATTTACGAGCAACATCCTGTTGTGACGACTGACAGCCGTAACACACCCGATGGCTCGATTTTTTTCGCATTGAAAGGCGAGAGTTTTGACGGCAACAAGTTTGCCATGTCTGCTTTGGAGAGCGGATGCTCATACGCTGTTGTGGATGAGGCTGAATACGCCGTGTCCGACAAGTTCATCCTCGTGGATGATGTGCTGAGAACGCTCCAGCAGCTTGCGGCATACCACCGCATTGCCATCGGGCTGCCAGTGGTCGGCATAACAGGAACCAACGGCAAGACGACGACCAAGGAACTCGTGTCGGCTGTGCTGAGCGCGAAGTACAATATATTATATACAAAAGGAAACCTGAACAACCACATCGGCGTGCCGCTGACTGTGCTGAGCATCACTAAGGAGCACCAGATTGCAGTCGTGGAGATGGGAGCGAGCCATCCGGGCGACATCAAGGAGCTTGTTGACATAGCTGCGCCAAATGTAGGACTGATAACCAACGTCGGACGAGCTCATCTTGCCGGATTCGGCAGCTTTGAGGGCGTGATAAAAACAAAATGCGAGCTTTACGACTTCCTTCGTGAGTCCGACAGCTCAGTCTTTGTCAACCTTGACAACGACATCCTCCTCGAAAAAAGCGACGGCATGAACCGCATAGGCTACGGACTGAAGGACAGAAGCGGACTGGTGTGGGGCAGCGTGATGTCCAACTCGCCGTTCCTGACGATGAAGTTCGGCGTTTCTGGCGACGACAAGGAGTATGTTCTCGAGACTTCGCTGATAGGCTCGTACAATGCCGAGAACGTGCTGGCTGCGGTCTGCGTCGGCACATACTTCGGTGTGGCTCCGTCGCAGATAAAGAGCGCCATCGAAAGCTATCAGCCAACCAACAGCCGTTCGCAGTACAAGAAGACTGACCGCAACTCATTGATAATCGACGCCTACAACGCCAATCCGACGAGCATGGCGGCGTCCATAAACAACTTCAACGAGGTCACTCTGCCTAACAAGGCGCTGATTCTCGGCGAGATGCGTGAACTTGGCGCCGACAGCGACGCGGAGCACCAGAAG
>JAGCQO010000055.1 GCA_017965125.1 Paludibacteraceae bacterium | reverse complement strand
CCAGCTGAGCTACTCAACCGTCAGCATAGGAGCGCATGTCTCCATAAATGCGACTGCAAAGTAAGACAAAACACTTGATATAATCAAGAGTTATGACAAAAAATCTTTCTCTATTTACACGTGCGTGCAGTCATAAATTCTGTATTTGGTGCAAAACGGCTGTTTTTAGACATAAAAAAAGCAAATGCTTGCTGTCTTAGATTATAAAATGCTAACTTTGAACTTATTTTATGCCAAGGCATAAACATCAGAAAAGCTAATAGGATTAAAGTATGAAAGTGATGAAATTCGGCGGTACGTCCGTAGGTACCGTGGAAAGCATAAATAGCGTTAGAAACATCGTTGCCGGCGAGCAGGGTGAGTTGGTTGTTGTGGTTTCGGCTCTCGGAGGCATAACCAATCTGCTTATCAAGACGGCTAATGATGCTGCCGCTGGCGGATACGAAGAAGGATTGTCTGAAATAAGAAAAAGGCATGAAGATGTGCTGAACGGTGTGCTGCCTGGCGACGCTGGCGATGTGAAGGCGAAGGTGGACGGACTGCTGGCTGAACTCGGCTCGGAGTACGATGCGATAAGCAAGGCTGGCAAGCTCGCTGTTGAGGCGCTCGACAGAGTCGTGTCGTTCGGCGAGAGAATGTCGTCGGTTATCATGGCGGCAGTCGTGGGCGCCAAGCATGTTGACTCGCTGGAGCTGATAAAGACGCATGCGAACTGGGACAAAAATGTGCCGGACATGCCTCTGACAAACAAACTCATCGAGGAGAACATTGACACTAAGAAGAACAGAGTCGTGCTTTGCGGCGGATTCATATCTACCGATGCCGATTCTGGCAGAATAACCAACCTCGGAAGAGGCGGCTCGGACTACACCGCGGCCATCATTGCGGCGGCGCTCGGAGCTGAGCAGCTTGAGATTTGGACCGACGTGGACGGATTCATGACTGCCGACCCTCGCGTCATAAGCAAGGCCTACGTGATAGACCGTCTGAGCTTCGTCGAGGCGATGGAGCTTTGTAACTTCGGCGCCAAGGTCGTTTATCCGCCAACGATTTTCCCTGTTTACCATAAGAACATCCCTATACTCATAAAGAACACGTTTAATCCGTCGGCTCCCGGAACATTCATTTCCAGAAGCAAGGACGACGGTGCGAACAGCGTGAAGGGCATCTCGTCTATCGACGACACGGCGCTTGTCACAATGCTGGGCATGGGTATGGTCGGCGTCACTGGTGTGAGCAAGCGACTGTACGGAGCTTTGGCTGATAACGGGATTTCGGTTTTCTTCATCTCGCAGGCTGCGTCGGAGAACACGATTTCGTTGGGCGTGAAGAACGCCGAGGCTGACAAGGCGGTCGAGGTGATAAGCAAGGAGTTTGCGCACGAGTTGGCTGTCGGCGAGATAAACGAGGTGAAGTGTGAGAAAGACCTTGCTGCGGTGGCCGTTGTGGGCGACAGGATGAAGCGCATCCCGGGAATCTCTGGAAAGCTTTTCGGCACGCTCGGAAGCAATGGTATAAACGTGATTGCGATAGCTCAAGGCGCTTCGGAGACGAACATTTCGTTCGTTATAAAGAAGGAGAACCTCAGAAAGACGCTGAATGTCATTCATGAGTCGTTCTTCTTGTCTGAGTATCTGGAGCTTAACGTCTTTGTCTGCGGAATAGGAACTGTCGGCGGCGACTTGCTGAGACAAATCTACAGCCAGCAGGAGACTTTGAAGGAGGAGAAGAGGCTCAAGATAAAGATTGTCGGCATAAACAACAGCCGCAAGGTGCTCTTCGACAGAGAGGGCATCGACTTGTCGAACTACAACGAGCGTCTTGAGAAAGAAGGCGTGGACAACACTCCGGAGACATTGCTTAACGGCATTCTGGCCATGAACATATTCAATTCTGTGTTTGTGGATTGTACCGCCAATGCGTCAATCGCCGAGTTGTACAAGGAGCTGCTTTTGCATAACGTTTCGGTGGTTGCGGCAAACAAAATCGCTGCGTCGTCGGAGTATGACAATTACTTGGAGCTCAAGAGCATAGCAAGACAGAAAGGCGTGAAATTCCTGTTTGAGACAAACGTCGGCGCAGGTCTGCCTATCATTAATACAATAAACGCGCTGATAAACTCGGGCGACAAGATAAACAAGATACAGGCAGTGCTCAGCGGCACGCTCAACTATATTTTCAACACCATCAGTGCCGACATACCGTTGAGCAAGGCTATTGCCATGGCGAAGGACGCTGGTTTCGCTGAGCCGGACCCACGAATCGACCTGTCGGGCAAGGATGTTGTCCGCAAGCTTGTGATTCTGGCAAGGGAGGCAGGCTACCGTGTGGAGCAGGACGACGTGAAGAAGAACCTGTTCATTCCGGAGAAGTTCTTCAACGGCTCGCTGGATGAGTTCTGGAGCACGATTTCTGAGCTCGACCAGGAGTTTGAGACACAGAGACAGCGTTTGGAGAAGGAAGACAAGAAGAACAGATTTGTGGCTACTCTCGACAATGGCGCTTGCTCCGTGGGCTTGCAGGAGGTGGATGTCCGCCATCCTTTCTATGACCTCGAGGGCAGCAACAATATAATAATGATAACGACAGAGAGATACAAAGAGTTCCCGATGATAATCAAGGGCTACGGCGCAGGCGCAAGCGTGACTGCCGCTGGTGTGTTCTCTGACATCATAAGTATCGCTAACATAAGATAATGTCGGATATGAAAAGACTTCTGTTCGCGGCATCTGTCCTTGTGCTTCTGGCGTCGTGCGACAAAAAAGCGCAACTGCCTTCAAACAAGTATGCGGCTGTGGATTCGACTCCGCAAAAGATAATGGAGATGAACACAATGCTCGGCGACATGGAGGAGGAAGACATAAAGAAGTACACCGAGAACTCCGGCAAGGATTTCAGGGTGACGGGCACAGGCGTTAGAATCTGGATTCAGCCTAAGGATGACAAGGCCAAAGGCGACTCGGTGAGGTATGGCGACTTGTTGGAAGTCAATTACCGCGTGAAGCTGACCGACGGCACTGTGCTTTATGACCTGACAGGCAGAGACGCGGACGTCATAGAGGTCGGAAAGGAAAGGAGACAGACCGGTTTTGCAGAGGGATTGACCAACCTGAGGGTGGGTGACAGGGCGATTATCGTCGTGCCTTCGATACTTGCCTACGGCGCGCTCGGCGACAGAGAGAAGATACCGCCAAGAGCGACCTTGGTCTATGATGTGATAAGTGTGGCAAAGACAAGCAGAAACAGATAAAAACTTTTGTGGATGAATAAATTCGTGAAAATCGTGATTGCCGTTGTGGCGGCGTGTTTCTCTTTGGCTGTTACGTCGTGCGGCAACAGCGATTATGAGAAATTGCTTGATGCGGAAAAGTCGCAAATAAAGGCGTACATAAACAGAAACGGCATAAAGGTCATCTCGTCTTATCCTGCCGACAGCGTGTGGGAGGACAATGTTTACTACAAGACGGCTTCCGGCTTGTATATCCACATTGATGAGCTTGGCGACACTGGCGATTCGATTCTTCCGAACATGAAGATACAGGCGTCTTATCTGAAAAAGACGCTTGACGTTGACCCGGAGGTCGTTCTCGACTATACGAAAGACCCGCACGAGATTGTTTACGGAGCGTCTTCCGATGCGTCAACCGGACTTCTCGAGGCGATAGGCATAATGCATTTCCATGGCGCGAAGGCAAAGTTCATTCTGCCTTCAAGAATAGCCAACTCGACAGATATGAACGCAGTCACTCCATACCTTTACGAGATGACAATAAGACTGGCTAATAAATAATTAACGACATACACATACATATTTTTCGATATGACACTTATAAAATCTATTTCGGGAATCAGAGGAACCATAGGCGGCAAGCCGGGTGACGGACTTAATCCATTGGACATTGTGAAATTCACGGCTGCGTATGCCACTTGGAACAAGCGCAAGTACGGCGGTGCGGGAAAAGTGGTTGTCGGCAGAGACGCGAGAATGTCTGGTCCGATGGTCAAGGATGTTGTCATAGGAACGCTTGTCGGCATGGGTGTCGATGTTGTTGACATAGATTTGGCTACGACTCCGACTACGGAATTGGCAGTGACCAACGAGAAAGCGTCGGGCGGAATAATCATAACTGCGAGCCATAATCCAAAGCACTGGAATGCGCTCAAGCTTTTGAACAAGGACGGCGAGTTCCTGGACAAGGAGGAAGGCAATGACGTTCTTGAGATAGCCGAGAAGGAGGATTTTGATTTTGCTGATGTCGATTCGCTCGGCAAGGTTGAGGTTGTTGCGGATTACGCCGACAAGCACGTGGAGATGGTCAAGAAGTTGAAGCTTGTTGATGTTGACGCTATAAAGAAGGCTGGTTTCAAGGTTGTTGTAGATACAGTGAACTCGGTTGGCGGCATTGCTATACCTAAGTTGCTGAAGGCTATCGGCGTGGATGACGTTGTGGTGCTGAACGGTGAGCCGACAGGAAACTTCGCGCACAATCCTGAGCCTATACCTCAGAACCTGACCGAGATAGCAGACAGAATGAAGACTGAGGGCGCGAATGTCGGCTTCGTCGTTGACCCAGACGTGGACCGTCTCGCGATAATCAACGAGGACGGAACGATGTTCGGCGAGGAATATACGCTCGTGTCGGTTGCAGACTACGTTTTGCAACACACGAAAGGCAACACGGCGTCGAACTTGAGCTCTTCGAGAGCCCTGAGAGACGTCACACGTCGATATGCCGGCTGTGAGTATTCGGCGGCGGCTGTAGGCGAGGTGAACGTCGTGTCGCAGATGAAGAAGACAAACTGCGTCATAGGCGGCGAGGGCAATGGCGGCGTCATCTATCCAGAGCTTCACTACGGCAGAGACGCCTTGGTCGGAGTCGCTTTGTTCCTCACATTGCTGGCTAAGAGCGGCAAGAAGACTTCCGAGCTGAGAGCCACTTATCCAAACTACGAAATCTCAAAGAACCGCATCGATTTGACTGCCGACATGGACGTTGACGCCATCTTGGTTGCGGTGAAGAACAAGTTCTCTGAAGACAAGAACAACGAGATAAACGACATTGACGGCGTGAAAATAGATATGCCTGACGGGTGGGTTCATCTGCGCAAGAGCAACACGGAGCCAATCATAAGGGTGTATTCCGAGGCATCGACCATGGCGAGAGCAAATGAGCTCGCTCAGAAAGTGATAGAGCAGGTGAAGATAATTGCTGAAAAATAATTATGCTCAGATTTGCATAGTTCGGGAATTAATCCTTATCTTTGCACCGCTCAAATCTGATGGCGAGGTAGCTCAGCTGGTTAGAGCGCATGATTCATAATCATGAGGTCGGCGGATCATGCCCGCCTCTCGCTACAAACTTGAACAAAAAAACAACATCCCAAAAGGATGTTGTTTTTTTATGCCCATATCTTATTGATGTGTGTCCTTAGTTGATGGTGCTGATTTGCCTTACTGGGATGAGTGAAGGCGTGAACGAATTGGCGAATTGCATCACAAGGAACAGTGACAGCTTGCTTGGGCTTTTCATGTTTTTGCCCGACAGCGCCTCTCTTATGTCGCGGTTGAAGTCGGCCGCTTTCTGTGCGGCTTTCCTGTGCTTGTAAAGTTTCTTCATAGCGGCAATCCTTTTTCTATTCCTTTGTGTAACGTTCTGTAATGCTTTGTAAAGCTTCTTTGATTTTAAAACGTAATGGTTTGGCGGATATTATACGCGGCAGTGAAAATAATGTGTTTTATAACATATTTTTAACAATCAAGAGGCGCTGATGATGCTGCTTGAAATGTCGTTTTCGGCCATATTGCACAAAAATGTTTTTTTTCTGCAAAAATTGCTCTATAACATGCAAAACAAAAGTCTCTTTGCGGGCGTGGTTGTTATATTTGTATGAATAATGATGTCTTAAAACGAGATCTAATCTAAAAACACATATAAATAAAGTATGGGACTAAACATTGTAGTATTAGCAAAGCAAGTGCCTGACACCAGAAACGTTGGTAAGGACGCGATGAAGGAAGACGGCACTGTGAATCGTGCAGTATTGCCTGCGATCTTCAATCCTGAAGATAAGAATGCCTTGGAGCAGGCTTTAAGACTTAAAGACAGATATGAGGGCTCGACGGTGAGAGTCCTGACGATGGGACCGGCGAGAGCGGCTGAGATTATACGCGAGAGCATGTATCGTGGCGCCGACGGCGGAGCATTGCTGAGCGGACGAGAGTTCGCCGGCGCTGACACGCTTGCCACATCTTATGCGTTGAGCTGCGCCATAAAGAAGTTCGGCAAGGTTGACATTATCGTGTGCGGTCGTCAGGCGATAGACGGCGACACAGCCCAGGTGGGTCCGCAGGTGGCTGAGAAGCTCGGTCTGCCTCAGGTGACATACGCAGAGGAAATTGTGGCTGTGGAGGCCGGACACGTTACAGTGAAGCGTCGTTTGGAGAAGGGAACAGAGCTGGTCAAGGCTCCGTATCCTATCGTGATAACAGTGAACGGCTCTGCAGCGGAGTGCCGCAGCCGTAACGCCAAGAGAGTCATGAGGTTCAAGAGGGCTGTTGTGCCATCGGAACTGAACGGCACTGAACCTAAGTATCCGGAAGTGTTTAGCCGCGACAAGGCTCTCTGCATAGACGAGTGGGGTGTCGCTGACATAGACACAAAGATAGAGATGCTCGGTCTGAGCGGTTCGCCTTCTAAGGTTAAGGGCATCGAGAGCGTGTCGTTCCAGGCAAAGGAAAGCAAGAGAATGGCCGACAGCGACGAGGATATCGACTCGCTGATTAAGGAGCTCATAACAAAGAACATAATCGGATAACGAACTGGCGTAAGCCTCTAATAATTAAATCTACAGATGGACAACCTTATAGTATATCTTGAGATGGAAGGCACGACAGTTGCCGATGTCTCATTGGAATTATTGACAAAAGGCCGCAAACTGGCCACTCAGATAGGCTGCAAGCTGGAAGCGGTGGCTGCGGCAGCCGACCTTTCTGAAGTCGATGCGCAGGTTTTCCCTTATGGCGTCGATACCCTTTACAAAGCGGAAGACAAGAGACTTAGTCCTTACACGACTCTGCCTCACTCGTCGTTGCTCGTGAATCTTTTCAAGGAAATCAAGCCTCAGAT
>JAGCQO010000054.1 GCA_017965125.1 Paludibacteraceae bacterium | reverse complement strand
CGCTCGATTCGCTGCACACTCTGCCAATAGCCGAAGGGCTGTATCTTAACCCTTCGTTCAAGGACTCTGTGACAGCAGCCATAGCCCACATCAAGCCGGGCGAGAGGAAATATGTTTATAGCGACATCAACTTCATGCTGCTGCAGCGCATCGTGGAGAATGTGTCGGGAATGTCTCTTGACTCGTTCGTGACGGAGAATTTCTACCGTCCGGCGGGCGCAGTGACGACCGGTTATCTGCCGCTGAAGCGATTCAGCAAGTCGCGCATAATGCCAACAGCCAACGACCCATTCCTGAGAAAGCAGCATCTGCGCGGATATGTGCACGACGAGAACGCGGCCTTCCAAGGCGGTGTGAGCGGTCATGCCGGACTGTTCTCCAATGCCGAGGACCTCGCCAAGCTGTGCCAGATATGGCTGAACGACGGAACGTACGGCGGACACACTTATTTCTCTAAGGAGACCGACAGCGTGTTCGTCAATGCCAAGAGCGAGATAAGCCGCCGTGGACTGGGATTCGACCGTCAGAAGATAGAGGAGAGCGCCAACAAGGAGCACGTCATGATAGGCCACACAGGATTCACAGGCACTTGCGTGTGGATTGACCCAGAATACGACCTGACATACATATTCCTCTCGAACAGAGTGAACCCGGACGCATGGAACAAGAAACTGATAAAGACCAACGTCCGCACCGACATCGCTTCGGTCATTTATCAGTCAGTAACCGACAGATAGCCATGAGCAAGAAACTCGTAATCTTCGACCTCGACGGCACGTTGCTCGACACCATAGCCGACCTCGCCGCCGCCACCAACTACGCCTTGCGTACGCTCGACTATCCGCAGCACGACGTCGAGGCATACAAGATGTTTGTGGGCAGCGGCGTGGGCATGCTGCTCCATCGTGCCCTCCCCGAGGAGGCGCGTCAGCCGTCGGTCGAGGCGCGGATGATGGAGGAGTTCCGGAGTTATTACATAAAGCACAGCACCGACCTTACTAAGCCCTACGACGGCATCGTGGAGCTTCTCGAGGCGCTGAAGGCCCACGGCGTGATGACGGCTGTGGCGTCCAACAAATATCACGAAGGCACGTGCCGCGTCATAGGCAACGCCTTCCCGGACTTCAGGTTCGACGTCGTTTACGGCCACCGTGAGGGCTACAACGTGAAGCCCGACCCAGCCATCGTTTTCGACATACTCCGCGAGTGCGGGGTGGAGGACAAGAGCCAGGCGCTCTACGTGGGCGACTCCGCCATAGACATGAACACCGCTAAGAACGCCGGTCTGGAGTCGGTCGCCGTGTTGTGGGGATTCCGCTCCAAGGCAGAGCTCGAGGCTTGCTTGCCGAGCCACATGGTCACTTCTCCAAGCGAGATACTCGACATAGCGCTGAAGTGAAAAATCAGCCTTGTTTTCATTGCCATATCGTTTTATTGCATACATTTGCAGTCGCATTAACACCTTAAGAGTAAGGGGCTGCCTGGTTTTGACAGCGGGTAGAAGTAATGCGTAAGCATGCAGTGCATTGTCTGATAAGCACTTTAATCTCATCGGGTAAACTAT
>JAGCQO010000053.1 GCA_017965125.1 Paludibacteraceae bacterium | reverse complement strand
TTAGGCACGACGTAGGTGTCGAAAACTCCGGCGAAAGGCTGCGCCAGTGAGTCCTCGGAAAGGCTCGACGAACGCACGGCGATCGGCTTCTATGTCTGCGTCAGGAAGCGCGCCAGCTTTGTCCATATCGCCTCCGAGATTCTCGCCTCGACAAACCGCTCGCGAATCTCCATGTAGGTGTGACCCTCGGCCAAGAACTCGTAAAGCCCGTTCTCCTTCATGAAGTAGTCGTACTCGTCTGTGCCTATGATTACGGTCTTAGGCATGCAGATGTTTATGTCGTCGGTGAATTTGCTGAAGTCGGTGTTGTAAATCAAGACGTTGATGAACGCGAGTCCACGTCCCTTGCCTCCGAACGAGCCGCCGGACATGCTGACGATGTTGCGCTCCGTCACCACATTGACGTCGTCGAAGTTCAATATCTTGCCTCTGTTCCTTTCCTCGGAATACTCGTTGAAAAGGTCGAGCAGTTTGTTTCTGTATTCATCGGCCGAGGTGAAGTCGGAGTAGAGCAGCGGATTGACCCTCTTGGCGAGCTGAATCTCACCACGCGACATGAGCCACAGCGAGAACTGGTTTTCGTCGGAGTGCATCTTGATGGTCTGCTCCGGTATGTATTTGAGTATCGACAGGAACTCCTTGAGCGAGCGTGCCACGGCGATAGGCTTGCCGTTAGTCGCGTCGCGGAAGATGAAGTCGCCGAATCCCAACTGACTTATAAGGAAAGTCTTAAGGTCGTTGAAAAGAGAGGACGATTTCTTGTTGATGAATGTGACGCCAAGGTCTTTCGCCACGTTCTCGTTCTCCGGGTCGGACGACTGCAGAATCATCGGCAGCGACAGCATCTGGCTCTGCACATGGCGTATGAACGTCGCGCCGGCGTTCTTGTCGAGCGTGCCGTTCCTTTCAAACTCCGCGTCGCTTATCACACAAAGCAGGAAGTTCTTGTACTTCTCGAAGAAATACATCGCGTCCTCGTAATTGGAAGCGTGCAGAATCTTAGGACGCGAGCGCATCTTGCTTATCTTGTTTATCTCATTATGGTCCACATCTCGCAGCGACTGGTCGATCTGGTTGAACACGATAGAATACAGATACTGCAGATAACGGGAGAAGTACAGCGAATTATCCTCGATGAGCAGGATGACTCGCACGAGTCCGACCGCCGTGTCGTTCTCCACATTCGCGCGGTCCTCGATGCTCTTAACTATGGAGAAGAGAATCTGCGACTCGCCGTTCCAGACGAACATCTTGTCGATGCTGTTGGTGGCAGGCACGAGGTCCTCGAAGTGCTTTATGTCGTCCTTCTGGTTTATGAGCAGGTAGATAGGCAGGTTCTTGTAGCGGCGGTGTATCTTTTTGCTCAGTTCTATAGGCTGCTTCTTGTCTATGCCGACCATGAGGATGACGAGGTCGAACTTCATGGTGTGCAGCATGTCAAGCGCTTCCTCCGACGAGGTCACAGCTGTCGTTCTCGGCAGCGAGAACAGAGAGAACTGGTAAATCTCGCCGCCCATGAACTGGCCGAAGAAATTGTCCTCGCTCTCCAGGATGAACGCGTCGTAAAGCGTGGAGACGAAAAGGATGTTCTTCACCTTGTAGCGCATCATGTC
>JAGCQO010000052.1 GCA_017965125.1 Paludibacteraceae bacterium | reverse complement strand
TTTTGCAACGCACAAAAAGAGATAGAACACATGCCCGGAATACTTTACCTAATACCGAACACGTTGGGCGAGAACGACCCGAACGACGTGCTGCCACAGAAAGTCATGGAGACGGCGAAGGCAATACGACACTTCATCGTCGAGGACGTCAGAACCGCCAGAAGGTTTCTTAGGAAAATCGACAGGACGTTCCCCATCGACGACTCTGTGTTCTTCGAACTCAACCAGCACACCGACCGCAGCAAGATAGACCCTTACATCAAACCGCTGCTCGAGGGCAAGGACATGGGCGTAATCTCGGAAGCCGGATGCCCAGCGGTCGCCGACCCTGGCGCCGACATCGTGGCACTCGCCCACAGGAAAGGCGTAAGAGTGGTGCCGCTCGTCGGACCGTCGTCGATACTGCTCGCACAGATGGCTTCGGGCTTCAACGGACAGAGCTTCGCCTTCGTCGGCTACCTGCCCATCGAGAACGGCGAGCGACAGAGGCGCCTGCGCAAGCTCGAGCACAGAGCCAAGGAGGAGAACCAGACGCAGCTGTTCATCGAGACGCCGTACAGAAACACCAAGCTCTTCGAAGAACTGCTCGCCACGCTCAAGGGCGACACTAAAATCTGCATTGCGTGCGACATAACGCTCGACAGCGAATACATCGAGACGAGGACCGTCAGCGAATGGAAACAGAAGAAGCCGCAGGACCTCAACAAAAGACCAACGATTTTCGGAATTTTCTGATAAAACGAAAGCCGCCCAGACTGTGATGGACGGCTTTTCTATTTTTTGATGGACTAACGCTTAATTCAGCGTTTGAACATTCTGCATAACTTTCTCTTACAACGCTGCCAGGCGGCTGACGTACTTGCCGATGATGTCGAACTCGAGGTTCACGACCGAGCCTTCCTTTATGCGGCAGAAGTTCGTGTTGTCGAATGTGTAAGGGATTATCGCCACGGAGAATGTGTCGTCGGTCGGCTCGCAGACGGTGAGCGACACGCCGTTGACCGTCACGCTGCCCTTATCGACAGTGATGTAGCCTTTGCGCTTGAGCTCCAGCGGCACGTCGTATCTGAACGTGAAGCCGTGGCTGCCGTTCTCGTCGGTCACTTTGGTGCACACCGCCGTAGTATCGACATGGCCTTGCACTATGTGGCCGTCGAGCCTGCCGTTCATGCACATGCTGCGCTCGAGGTTCACGAGGTCGCCCTCGCTCAGCGAGCCCAGGTTGCTCCTCAGGAGCGTCTCCTTGATGGCCGTCACGGTGTAAGTGTCGCCGTCGAGTTCTACCACAGTGAGACACACACCGTTATGCGCCACAGACTGGTCTATCTTTAATTCATTCACAAAAGAGCACTGAACAGTGATGTGAAGATTGTCGCCTTCCTTCACGAGCTTCTTTACTACTCCAGCCTCTTCTACAATTCCTGAAAACATAATTCCGTTCATTTTCTGATTTATACATCCACAAAGATAACAAATATCCACGCTCGCCCCCTCGTCCAGAGAACATTTCTCCGCGCGTCGGCTTTTTCGACTGAAATCATGCGCATATTCTCGCTCTTGTTCGCTATATTTGTGAAATAACCACTAAAAAAACAAGAACTTATGAAGAAGACAAGATTTATTTTAGCGGCTGTCATAAGCCTGATTTTCTCGGTCGCGTGTCTTGCCGACGGACGATACATCCCGGCAGAGAAACTGCCTGCCGCAGCAAAGGAGTTTGTGAAGGAGCATTTCCCTGACCAGAAGATAATCTTCGCCGAGAAGGAGGCCGGCAAATATGAAGTAAAACTGAACGACGGCACCGAAGCGGAATTCGACAGCAAGGGCACTTGGACCAAGGTGGACTGCAACCACAACATGCTGCCCGACGCACTGCTGCCACAATTCACAAAGAACTACATCGAAGTGAACTTCAGCGGCGCTTATGCCACAAAAATCGAGAAGAAACGCTACGGCTACGAGGTGGAGATGTCCAACGGCCTCGAACTGAAGTTCAACCGACTCGGCGACCTCATCAACATCGACGACTAAAAAACACAGCCCTATGAAATACAACCCCGACAGCTACCTCCTCTACGGCACTGCGAAGCCTCCACGCCCAAGATACCCCATAAGAGTGCGCGTGATAATGAAGGATGCGGTGAAGGCCGACGTCCTCGAGCGCGCAGCGCAGAGTGCCATCAAACGCTACCCTTACTTCGCCGTCCGCGTGGAAGTTGACGGTGAGGGCGGCTATGTGCTAAAGCCGAACGAGCGCCCCATCGCTGTGCTCGCCACACAAAGGAAGGCACCGGCTCTGGGGTCGGAAACCGTGAATCGCCATCTGGCTTTCATCGACTACGAGGGATGCGACATCTTCTTTAACATACACCACACACTGACGGGCGCCGTCGGACTGTATGAATGGGCGAAAACCACACTTTACGAATACGTCCGCGAGGCATACGGCGTGACGCCTGACAGCGACGGCATCCATCTGCCGGACTCGCCGCTGCTGCCGGGAGAGACCGACTTCCCAGACGTCCACTCGCTGAAGGCCAAGGCATACGAACCGCCATTCACCAACGCCGACGTCAACCACTTCATCATGCAGAACATAATAGGCGCTCTGTGTCCGTTCTTCACGCCGAAGTATTACACTTTCGAATTCGAGCAAGACGCGCTGCTGGACTACGCCAAAAAGCACGGAGGAACACCAGCGAGCGTGCTGTCCGTGCTGATGTTCAAGGCATTAGACAAAGTCCTGCCGCAGAAAGCCCAGCTCATAGCCACATCCGTGTCACACAACTTCCGCAAGAACGTAGGCTGTCCAAACAGCTACCGCGACCTTGTGCAACAGCTCTATCTGCCTTTCAAAAGAGACATGGTCTCATGGTCGGTCAGCGACCTATGCGCCTTCGCACGCAACAAGATGCAGGAGCAGATGACGCCGGAAAACGCAGCCGCCGAGATGCAGCGTGTCGTCAAGGACTACGAGTTCACCGACACTCTGCCAACGTTAGAGGCCAAGCGCAAGTACAACCTCATGCATTCGCGCTACATGAGCCAGCTCCGTGGCACATTCGTGGTCAGCTACCTCGGCCAAAAGAACTGGGGCGGACTCGAGCCGTACATACAGGCGGCATACACGATTTCCGAAGGACACATGGTGATGCAAGCGCTGAACATTTCCGGAAAATTCTGCGTCAGCATCTTCACCGTAGTGCCAAGCCACAAGCACATAAACGCTTTTTGCCAGACGCTTGACAACGAAGGCCTCGCCTACACCATAAAAGGACCGTTCAAAAAGAACCTGCCGGACGTTGACATACCTAAAGCATAAACGACAAAACATGGCAATCGACACCGAATACTCCCAAAGCGCCGTGAGGCGTTCCAGTCGCAAGTCCAACACGAACATCTTCATGATAATGCTGGGGTTCACGTTCTTCTCCGCCAGCATGTGGGCCGGCCAGAGACTCGCCGCGGGGCTCGACTGGACGGGTTTCATAGGAGCGTTGCTGCTGGGCGGGCTCATACTGTCGGTCTATACCGGCGCGCTCGGATACATCGCCGCAGAGAGCGGTCTGTCGCTCAACCTGCTGGCGCGTCGCAGCTTCGGCGACAAAGGCAGCTGGCTGCCCAACGCCTGCATTATCCTGACGCAGACCGGGTGGTTCGGCATCGGGCTCTCCATCCTCGCCATACCCATCGCCAAAGCGCTGTTCGGACTCGAGATGACGCCGGAACACACGCCGTGGCAATGCTACATGGTCATAGCCATATCCGGCGCGCTCATGACCGCCAGCGCCTACTTCGGCATCAAGAGCCTCACGATAATCAGCACCATAGCCGTGCCGCTCATCGCCGTGCTCGGCATCACAGCCATGTTCCTCGCCATCAAGAACGGAGACAAGAGCCTCGTCCAGGCGTTCAACTCCAGCACCAACGACTTAGGACTGCTTGGCGGAATAAGCATCGTGATCGGCTCGTTCGTGTCCGGAGGAACGACGACGCCCAACTTCACGCGCTTCGCCAAGAGCGCCAAGGTCGGGCTGTGGACCACGGTCGTGGCGTTCTTCATCGGCAACAGCCTGATGTTCATCTTCGGAGCCGTGTCCAGCATCTACGTCGGCGGCAACGACATCTTCGAGGTCATGGTCAACCTGAACCTGTTCTACCTCGCGATGCTGTCGCTCGGACTGAACATCTGGACCACCAACGACAACACGCTCTACAGCGCCGGACTCGGCCTTGCCAACATCTCGGGTCTGTCGAAAAAAGCGATGGTCATCACATCGGGCGTCGTGGGCACAGCGGCCGCCAACTGGCTTTACTGGAACTTCGACTACTGGCTGGGCATGCTCAGCTGCTCCTTGCCGCCCATCGGCACGGTCATCATCCTGAGCTACTTCTTCGGCCGTAAAGGCGGTCGCGTCAAGCAAGTGGACTGGTGGGCTATGGCATGCGTCGTCATCGGCGCGGTCGTCGCGAACATTGTGCTGTGGGGCATCCCTGCCCTGAACGGCATTCTCGCCACTGCCGTCTGCTTCTTCATAGGCCGGAAGGTGGCGTGAGGGCAACATGCGTCAGCTATAAATAATCATGGAAAAATCACCTTCTATGCGAATCTCAAAGTCAACAACTTATTGAGAAATAAGCAAATGAGGCATTGCAAAGCGCATTAACGCACGTAAATCATTATGTTCTATTTTTTTAGGTCCGTTTATTGTGAATTGAAATAAAAAATCTCTACATTTGCAGTCCGAAAATAGGGAAACGTGGCACGTCCATGTCCCCGATTGTTCAGATTTCATAAATAACCAAATATAAGAAAGCAAGAAAATGACAAAGGCTGATATTGTATCACAGATTGCAAAAGAGACTGGAATTGACAAGATTACTGTATTGAAGAGCGTAGAGTCCTTCATGGAAAAGGTAAAAGAGTCTATGGCTAAGGGTGACAACGTTTACCTCCGCGGTTTCGGAAGTTTCGTTATCAAGAAGCGCGCAAAGAAGACTGCTCGTAACATTAGCAAGAACACATCTATCGTGATACCAGAGCACAACATCCCTTCATTCAAGCCTGCAAAGACTTTCAACGACATGATTAAGTAATCATAGCCGAGACGAAAAAGGAAAGAGAAATTAAACTTCACATAAATAATAACTAAAACTTTAAAGTTATGCCAAGCGGAAAAAAGAGAAAAAGACATAAAATGTCTACTCACAAGAGAAAAAAGAGACTGCGCAAGAACAGACATAAGAAAAAATAATCATTATGTCTGCCTTAATGTTTAAGGTCAAACGAATAAAGAAACAAGCTTGATGCTCACATAGAATATATAGGCTTTAAGTTTGTTTCTTTGTTTTATTACAAAGAAGAAAAAGGAACCGATAAAAGTGAACAGCGAATTAGTAATAGAAGTAGCCAAGACAGAAGTGACAACCGCGCTCGCCGAAGACCACAAGCTCGTGGAGCTTCACAGAGAAGGCCGTTTGTCTAACGCGTTTGCTGTAGGCGACATATACTTGGGAAGGGTGAAGAAGATAATGCCCGGACTGAACGCCGCCTTTGTGGATGTGGGCTATTCAAAAGACGCTTTTCTGCACTACTTGGACCTCGGTCCTGATTTCCACACTCTGCAGGGCTACCTCAAAGCCGCACTCGCCGACAGAAGACGCATCCCTGCCATCACAAAGAAGCAGTCGGCCGGCGAGCTCGACAAGAACGGCACCATAGCCGATGTGCTGAAAAGCGGACAAGAGATACTCGTGCAGATAACCAAAGAGCCGATCTCAACCAAAGGTCCGAGACTGACAAGCGAACTGTCCATCGCAGGCAGATTCCTTGTACTGATTCCTTTCAGCGACAAAGTGTCGGTAAGCCAGAAGATAAAAAGCCACGAGGAGAAAAGCCGCCTCAAGCAGCTCATACAGAGCATCAAGCCTAAGGGATTCGGAGTCATAATAAGAACTGTGGCCGAGAACAAGGGCGCGGCTGAGCTCGACAATGAGCTCAAGGTGCTTGTGGAAAGATGGGAAAGCACCATCAGAAAGACACAGGCGTCGAAAGGCGTGACACTCGTAGGCGAGGAAATAGGCCGCACAGTAGGCATAATCAGAGACATCTTCAACGAGAATTTCCAGTCTGTCACCGTAAACGACAAGGATTTCCACGACGAGATAAAGAACTACATCGGTTTGATCGCTCCGGAGAAAAAGAACATCGTAAAGCTTTACGACGGAGACGAGCCGATATTCGACCACTTCGCACTGACGAAGCAGATAAAATCATCATTCGGAAAGATTGTTCCATTCAAGAACGGCGCTTACCTCATCATAGAACAGACCGAGGCGATGCACGTGATAGACGTGAACAGCGGCAACAGGTCGAAAAACGCCAACGGACAAGAGGAGAACGCACTGAACGTGAACCTTGCGGCAGCCGAGGAAATCGGTCGTCAGCTGAGACTCCGAGACATGGGCGGCATCATATCCATCGACTTCATCGACATGGTGAAGAGCGAGAACAAGAAGGCCGTCTATGACAAGATGAGAGAAGCCATGGCCGACGACAGAGCCAAGCACAATGTGTTGCCGCTCAGCAAGTTCTGCGTGATGCAGATAACAAGGCAGAGAGTAAGGCAAGTGACATACGTCGATACCGAGGAGACCTGCCCTACATGCTAAGGCAAAGGCAAAATCAGACCTTCGATACTTTTCACAGACCAGTTGGAAAGCAAGATAGACCTGATAGTCAATAAACTCAAGATAAAGAACT
>JAGCQO010000051.1 GCA_017965125.1 Paludibacteraceae bacterium | reverse complement strand
GTCGCCGTTGACATCGCATGAGCTATCGTTCTGATATACAACATTTCCGTCTTTGTCACTCACTGTGACAGCCACATTAATTCCTTTGAAAAAATCTTCAATCATATTCTTAGTTTTTAAAATTTTTGCAAATTTACACATTTTTATATAAAAATCGAAATTAAATCGTTATATTTGCGAGTTAATTTTAATAAACAAGAATTAAAAATTTTAGATATGAGACGACATTTTAATTTGATTATCAGCATGTTGCTGATTGTATTTCTGTCGGGATGCGGCAGCAAGAACGACAGCACAACCGGCACCACCATTGTGGAACAGATCAAGCCGGTCGGCGAGGCTTTGTTACAGCTGGTCGACAGCTACACCTCAGGCATCATCACCGAGGGAGAGCCTATTGTGGTGAGATTCAAGAACCCGGAGACGTTGAAAATCAAACAAGGCGAGGCGTTGCCTGCCAAGCTGTTCAGCTTCACACCCGAGCTGAAAGGTCAGGCTGTGTGGCTTGACGAGCACACCATTGCCTTCAAATACGACAAAATCGACAACAAGAAACCGTATCTTTGCAGCTTCAAAGCGTCAAAGATTCTGGATGTCGCGGAATCGGAGACACTGGAATTCAGCTTCGGAGTGCGCAGGCAGTCGTTCAACGTGACCAACGTGTATCCTGTCTGCGAAAGCGCGGAAGAGATGGACTACCAGATTTATGTGACATTCGGAGCACCAGTCAATGCTGACGATGTCGTCAAAATCATCGACGAGGCTGTCACCAAGAAATATCAGGTGGAGACGAAAGGCATCAACGACAATACGTACCTCTTCACGATGCGCGCGATTCAGCGTTCTGACAGCGATTATGACATTCCTGTGGCATTAAACGGAAAAGCTATTGGCTCGGACTCAAAAGCCAACCTGAATCTGACCGTTTATGCCAAAGACAAGTTCGCGCCAGTGTTGTTCGACGTGGAGAAGGCATCGGGACAAGCCACATTGTACTTCTCGCAGCCGTTGAAACGAGACCAGAACCTCAACGGACTAATAACTTTCAGCCAAAACAAGCTGGCTGCGAAGTATGACATCCAAGACTGCAGAATAATCCTTTATTTTGACAAATCGCAGCTTTACCGCTCGCAGCTTGAAGACATCACATTATATGTGAGCGGAATACGCAGTGCTTCAAACGCAATAATGCAGGATAATGCCGAGTTCAAATTCTCGCTCAACGACTACGAGCCAAAGGTGCGTTGGACCAACGACGGCGTGATTCTGCCAGACATAAAAGCGACGACGGTGTATTTCGACGCTATCTGCTTGAATTCTGTAACTTTAAGAATAATAAGGATTTACGATGACAACATCCTTTCTTTCCTTCAGGAAAACGACTTAAATAACACATACAACGTGCGCAGAGCAGGTCGTCTGGAGAAGAAAGTACGTCTGCAGCTTGACAACCCGAACCTCACGCAATGGAAGACATACCCTATCGTGCTTTCAGATTACGTGAAGGTGGAGCCCGGAGCGATGTACCAGCTTAGCCTCAACTTCGGTCCGGCTGATTATGTTTTCGCCACCGACGAGATGAAAAAAGCCGTGATTGACAACGCAAAACTTGAAGCGGATTATTGGGATAACGAAGACATATACGACTACAAGGAATATCGATACGATGGCAACTGGGGAGACCCGAATGGATACACCTATTATAACTATGTTGAGCAGAAGACCAACATCGTGGTCAGCGACCTCGCCGTGACCGCCAAGATGGGTCGTAACGACTTGGTTGACGTGTTCGTCTATCAGATTTCCGACGCGAAACCCGCTTCAGGTGCTGAAGTTTTGGCATATAATTACCAGAAGCAGCTTATAGTGAAAGGTTCTACCGACAGCAAGGGACATGTGCAGATGCAGTGCGCCAGCAAGCCAGCCTTCATCGTCGTAAGCGACCGCCGAGGCAGCAAGTCGGTAATCAAGCTCAACGACGGTAACGCCTTGTCATACAGCCGCTTCGACGTGG
>JAGCQO010000050.1 GCA_017965125.1 Paludibacteraceae bacterium | reverse complement strand
TGTCATACAACGGCGAGAAGAACGATGTGAACTATCTCGGCGACCACAAGTCAGTAGTCGTGCTTGGCTCAGGAGCATACAGAATCGGTTCGTCAGTAGAGTTCGACTGGTGTTCTGTGAACGCCCTCAACACAATCAGAAAAGAAGGATACCGCTCCGTGATGATAAACTACAATCCGGAGACCGTGTCAACAGACTACGACATTTGCGACAGACTCTACTTCGACGAGCTTTCATACGAGCGTGTCATGGATATTGTCCAAATGGAGAATCCTCATGGTGTGATAGTCAGCGTGGGAGGTCAGATACCAAACAACCTCGCTGTCAAACTGGATCTGAGCGGTGTTAAGCTGCTTGGAACACAGGCTAAGGACATCGACAACGCAGAGGACCGTCACAAGTTCTCGGCTATGTGCGACAGAATCAACGTTGACCAGCCAAAATGGTCGGAGTTGACATCAATGGACGACATCAACACATTCGTTGACAAGGTCGGCTTCCCTGTGCTGGTAAGACCTTCGTACGTGCTTTCTGGTGCGGCGATGAACGTCTGCTCGAACAAGGAGGAGCTTGTCGAGTTCTTGAAGCTCGCATCTGACGTGAGCCAGGAGCACCCGGTTGTTGTTTCGCAGTTCATTCAGAAAGCCAAGGAAATCGAGTTCGACGCAGTGGCACAGAACGGTGAGCTCGTTGTTTACGCAATATCGGAGCACGTGGAGTTCGCTGGAGTTCACTCAGGTGACGCGACAATCCAGTTCCCACCACAAAAGATTTACATCGAGACAGTCAGAAGAATAAAGAACATATCAAGAAAGATAGCGAAGGAGCTGCATATCTCAGGTCCATTCAACATCCAGTACTTGGCTAAGGACAACGACATCAAGGTTATAGAATGTAACCTGCGTGCGTCACGTTCGTTCCCATTCGTAAGCAAGGTGCTGAAACTGAACTTCATAGAGCTTGCGACTAAAGTGATGCTCGGACAGCAAGTTGAGCGTCCAAACAAGTCGGAGTTCGATCTTGACTATGTGGGAATAAAGGCATCGCAGTTCTCGTTCACACGTCTGCAGAAGGCCGACCCAGTGCTTGGCGTAGATATGTCGTCAACAGGTGAGGTTGGATGTCTTGGAACAAACTTCGACGATGCGTTGTTGACATCAATGATAGCTGTAGGCTACAAGATACCAAAGAAGAACATACTCGTTTCTTCAGGAGACACCAAGTCGAAGGTCGATCTGCTCGACGCTTGCGAGCTGCTTTTGAAGCACGGCTATAACCTCTACACCACAGGCGGAACATATAAGTTCTTGAAGGAGAACAATATCGACTCTGTGCTCGTGGGATGGCCAGACGACAAGGATTGCGACCTCAAGGTGCTTGACATGATTGAGAACAAGCAGTTCGACCTTGTGATAAACATACCTAAAGACTTGACTAAGAGAGAGCTTACTAACGGATACAGAATCAGAAGAAGCGCAATCGACTTCAATATTCCGCTTATAACCAATGCAAGACTTGCTTCGGCATTCATCAAGGCATACTGCAAGATGAACGAGGAAGGCATCGAGATAAAGCACTGGGGAGAATACAAGAGTCTGTAACATAAAACAACAAAGATTATGTGTGGAATTGTAGGATATATTGGCAACAAGCAAGCATACCCTATTCTAATCAAGGGTCTTCACAGGCTTGAGTATAGAGGCTATGACTCTTCCGGAGTCGCTCTTATAAACGACAAGAACGAGATAAACGTCTATAAGACAAAGGGCAAGGTCGAGGACCTCGAGAAGTACGCTTCAGACAAGGATCTGAGCGGAACAATCGGAATCGCCCACACAAGATGGGCAACCCACGGCGAGCCAAACGACAGCAACGCCCACCCTCATTACTCGCAGTCAAAGTCTCTTGCCATAATCCATAATGGAATCATAGAGAACTACGCGACAATCAAGAAAGACTTGATAAAGCGCGGATATGAGTTCAAGAGCGACACAGACACAGAAGTGCTCGTTCAGCTCATAGAGTACATAAAGGAGAAGAACGACGTTGATCTGCCAAAAGCTGTGCAACTCGCACTGACTCAGGCAATCGGCGCATACGCAATAGCTGTCATCGAGAAGGGAAATCCTAATCAGATAGTGGCAGCGAGAAAGGCCAGTCCGCTGGTGATAGGAGTCGGCGAAAACGAGTTCTTCTTGGCTTCTGACGCTACCCCATTTGTGGAATACACAAAGAAGGTTATTTACCTGAACGACGAGGAGATAGCGACAATAACAAGAAACGAGGACGTCCACATAAAGACAATATCCGACGTGGAGAAGACTCCGAAGCTGAAGGAGATAGAAATGTCGCTGAACGAGCTTGAGAAAGGCGGTTTCCCTCATTTCATGCTCAAGGAGATACACGAGCAGCCAAAGAGAATCGCAGAGGCAATGCGCGGCCGCATAAACATCAACCATGATAATGTGGCGCTGTCTGGCATCATCGACAACAAGGACAAGTTCTTGAACGCCAAGCGCATCATAATCGTAGCTTGCGGAACAAGCTGGCATGCCGGACTCATCGGTGAATATCTGCTTGAGGAGTTCACAAGAATCCCTGTAGAAGTGGAATACGCGTCAGAGTTCAGATACAGAAATCCGATAATAAACAAGGACGACATCGTCATCGCCATATCACAGTCGGGCGAGACAGCCGACACACTTGCTGCTATTGAGCTTGCGAGAAATAAGGGCGCATTCGTTTACGGCATTTGTAACGTGATAGGCTCGTCAATCCCAAGAAACACAGACTCAGGAACTTACACACACGTAGGACCAGAGATCGGTGTGGCATCAACAAAAGCGTTTACAGCCCAGGTCACAGTGCTTGCGCTCATCGCATTGACGATAGCCCACATGAAGGAGACGCTCAGCTCAGACAGGTACAAGCAGCTCATCGACGAGCTGGCTAAGATACCAGCCAAGATGGAAGAGACGCTGAAGACCAACGAGAAAATCCAGAAGATAGCACCTATATTCACTTACGCCAAGAACTTCATCTATCTTGGACGTGGATACAACTATCCAGTAGCATTGGAAGGCGCATTGAAGCTGAAGGAAATCTCGTACATCCATGCCGAAGGCTACCCTGCTGCGGAAATGAAGCACGGCCCAATCGCACTGATAGACGCGGAAATGCCAGTGGTATTCATCGCTCCACACAAGGGAATGTACGAGAAAACATTGTCAAACATCGAAGAGGTGAAGGCAAGAAAGGGAAGAATCTTCTCAATCATAACCAAGGGCGACAATGTAGTGAGCCGTGTTTCCGACTACTCTATCGAGATACCAGAGACAGAAGAATGCTTTGTACCGCTGCTGGCGACGATTCCGCTCCAGCTTTTGGCATACCATATAGCGATAATGAAGGGCTGTAACGTTGACCAGCCTCGAAACCTCGCTAAATCAGTGACTGTAGAATAAGAACAACTTTAATAAAGAGAATTATATGTGCGGCATCGCAATGATTAGGCTGTTGAAGCCACTTGAACATTACCACGTAAAGTACGGTACTTGGCAGTATGGTTTCCAGAAGCTGTATCTGCTCATGGAGAAACAGCATAATCGCGGACAGGAAGGCGCCGGAATGGCTTGTGTAAAAATGAATATGCGAGCAGGCGAAGAGTACATCTCGAGAGAGAGAGCTCTTGGCTCGAAGGCAATTGACGATATGTTCGCCAAGGTCAATAAGGAATTGGCAAAGATGCCAGCCGACCGTGTTGCTGACCCAATCTGGGCCAAGGAGAATCTCCCATTCGCAGGCGAGGTTTACATGGGACACCTGAGATACTCAACCACAGGAAAAGACGGACTTTCATACCTCCACCCTTTCCTGCGTCGTAACAACTGGCAGAGCCGAAACCTACTGCTGGAAGGCAACTTCAACCTGACAAACGTTGACGAGATATTCAATAAGCTCGTCGCTCAGGGACAGCACCCAAGAGACTACAGCGACACATTCATGATGCTGGAGCAGTTGGGTCACTACCTTGACTGCGAGGTTCAGGGCCTCTACGACAAGTACTCAAAGAAAGAGGACAATCCGACAGAGGACATAGAGCGAGAGCTGAACATCGGCAATATACTGAAGAAGGCGTCTCCAGACTGGGATGGTGGCTATGCGATGTGCGGAATACTCGGTCATGGCGACTCGTTCGTGATGCGTGATCCATGGGGAATAAGACCAGCGTTCTACTACACTAACGATGAGGTGGTCGCTGTGGCAAGCGAGCGTCCGGTGATACAGACATCATTCGACGTTTCGAGCGATGACGTCAAGGAACTCAAGCCAGGAGAGGCACTCATAATAAAGAAGGACGGCAGAATAACTGTCGAGCAGATACTTGAGCCAAAAAATGTCAGCCCATGCTCGTTTGAGAGAATCTATTTCTCTCGCGGCTCAGACCATGACATTTACAAGGAAAGAAAGAAGCTTGGCGAGATTTTGACCGACGACATCCTCCGCAAGGTTGACTACGACATAGACCACACAGTGTTCTCGTTCATCCCGAACACAGCCGAGGTCGCTTATTACGGCATGGTCGAGGGCGTGGAGAAGTACATGGACTCGTCGTCGCAGAAGTTCAATGTGCGCCACCCAAGAATAGAGAAGGTCGCGATAAAGGACATCAAGCTGCGTACGTTCATAGCGCAAGACGCTGGACGAAACGACTTGGCAGCTCACGTTTACGACATCACTTACGGCTCAATCGTCCCTAAGGTTGATAATCTGGTTGTCATCGACGACTCGATTGTTCGCGGAACGACATTGAAGCAGAGCATCATAAAAATCCTTTGCCGCCTGGAGCCAAAGAGAATCGTCATCGTTTCGTCTTCGCCACAAATCCGCTACCCTGACTGCTACGGAATCGACATGTCGCGTATGTCCGAGTTCATCGCATTCAAGGCCGCACTCGAGCTTTTGAAGGAAACGAACCAGGAGCATATCTTGAACGAAGTTTACAAGCTCTGCAAAGCACAGCAGGATAAACCGAAAGAAGAAATAGTCAATTATGTTAAGAAAGTGTATGAGCCATTTACCGATGCTCAGATTTCTGACAAGATTGCCGAGATGATTTCTCCAGAAAGCAAAGAGACGAAGATCGAAGTTGTTTACCAGACTTTGGAAGGACTTCACAAAGCATGTCCAAACAACGGCGGCGACTGGTATTTCTCAGGAAACTACCCTACTGCCGGCGGCAACAGAGTTGTGAACAACGCCTTCATAAACTTCATGGAAGGAAAAGACAAGCGTTCGTATTAAGAAAAGAACAACACTGATACAGCAAAAAAAAGACATTGCAGATTGCAATGTCTTTTTTTGTTAGTTGTTCTCTTTGCCCGTGACTATCTTTTTGATTTCGTAAAGCTTGTTCAGCGCCTCGATCGGTGTCAGGTTGTCGATGTCAGTGTTCGCAATCTCGTCGCGCACCGATTTCAGAACCGGGTCGTCGAGCTGGAATATGCTCAACTGGTAGCCATTGGCGTTATTGACCGAGTCGATGTTCTTTAGATTGTCCTTGTCGGAACCAGAATGTTCCTTTTCAAGCTGCTTCAGAATCTTGGTTGCACGGTCGATGATGCTGCGTGGCATACCCGCCATTTTCGCAACATGAATACCGAAGCTATGCTCACTTCCACCAGGGGTTAACTTGCGGAGAAACACCACTTTATTGTTAATCTCCTTAACCTGAACATTAAAGTTCTTGACGCGCTCGTAAGTC
>JAGCQO010000049.1 GCA_017965125.1 Paludibacteraceae bacterium | reverse complement strand
AGGTTCTTTGAATGCGGGAAGTCCAGTCTATGCTCAACTTTTGTATGGTCAGTCTGGTATTCTTCCAGACGGCTCTGATTCTGGTGTGGACGGAAGCACTGAAACGATGTCACGCTCTGATATTAGCATTTATGGAGGACAGTCAAAGGAAATGGTACTCGCGGCTTTGCAAACGCTTTACGAGTAATATTTATTGATTCAGTAAAACAATTGGGTCGCTCTATCGGGCGGCCCTTTCTTTTTTTACAAAAAGTGTATATTTGTTGTTAGTTTATGGGCATCGGTCAGAAAATAAAAAAGTTGTTCGCAGTGGCGCTTATGGGTGTCTCTGCGCTGACGTTTGCCCAAAAAAACAACTGCTACTGGGTGCAGTTCGCCGATAAGCACAACTCTCCTTATTCTGTGAACCGTCCATGGGAGTACCTCTCGCTGCGCGCCATCGAGCGCCGTGCCAAGTACGGCATAAAAGCGGACTCCACCGACCTGCCTGTCAATCCGGCCTACGTCGATTCGCTGAGGAGCTGCGGATTCGTGGTTCTGCACACCAGCCGATGGATGAACGGCGCCACGATAATGCCGACGGCCGACGCCGACCTCGTCAGGCTCCGACGTAACAAGTTCATCAGCAAGATAGAATGCACGCTCGATGCCAAGAATGTGGTCGAGACTTCCGGCTGGGACCGCATAAGGAAATACCCCGACTACCCCGTGCCCGACGCCAATGACGGCTACGGCAACGCCTACGACCAGATAAAAATGCTGAACGGCGACTGGCTGCACAAGCAGGGCTACACGGGCGACGGTGTGTGGGTGGCGGTCATCGACGGCGGATTCTTCAACGTGGACGGCGTCAGGGCTTATTCCCATGTGTGGAACGGCGACCGGCTCATCGACGTCGTTGACCTCATGCCGGGCCGGCCAGACGTCTTCAACGGCAATCCGCACGGAGGCCAGGTCTTCTCGGTCATGGCTGGCATGGACGACGGCCGTTTCATAGGCACAGCGCCGGGTGCGTCATACATGCTCCTGCGCAGCGAGGACGACAGGTACGAGGCGCCTGTGGAGATGGACAACTTCATCAGGGCTCTTGAGATAGCCGACTCGGCTGGCGTGGACATCATCACGGCGTCGTTAGGCTACAGCTCTTTCGAGGACGGCATGAACGACATAGACATCAACCGCCTCGACGGCGAGAGCTATCGCATCTCCGTGGCCGAGGGCATGGCGGTGAAGAAAGGCATTTTCGTGGTGAACTCGGTTGGCAACAAGGGCGCGACTCAGTGGCGCACCATTACGGTGCCTTCCGACGCGAAGGGCGTGATGAGTGTCGGGGCTGTGGGCCGAGCCGGGACGCGTGCGCCTTTCAGCAGCTACGGACCTACGACCGACGGACGTTTTGCGCCGCTTGTCTGTGCCTTGGGCAGAAGGACGGCTGTGCTCAACCACCGTGGCGAGCCGTCGTTCAACAGCGGTACGTCGCTCGCGGCTCCGCTTGTGGCCGGGCTGTCGGCTTGCCTTTTGCAGGCGTTCTCCGACCTCTCTCCGGCGCAGCTGACCGAGGCGATAACCTCGACAGCGTCTAAGGCTTCGTCGCCCGACGAGGAAGTGGGCTTCGGCATTGCCGATTTCCATGCTGCTTATTTGTACATACAGAAGAAATATAGATAATACGGACACATTATGGCGGAAATACAGGCTTACACATTGACCCAGTTGAACAGCATGGTGGGCGAGGCGATAGAGGCGTCGTTCCCTGAAGCCATGTGGGTGAAGGCGGAGATAAGCGAGTTCCGTGTGAACGGCAACGGCCATGCCTACTTCGAGCTTATCGACAAGACGGGCGAGACGATAACAGCGAAGTCCAAGGCGGCTTGCTGGCGCAACCTCGTGCCGTACATCACAGCCAAGTTCCTCGAAGCGACGGGCTCGGAACTGAAGTCGGGCATCAAGGTGCTCCTCCAGTGCGGCGTCTCGTTT
>JAGCQO010000048.1 GCA_017965125.1 Paludibacteraceae bacterium | reverse complement strand
GCCATAGCCACAAGGTGCTTTGCCTTGCTGTTGGGGTAGCTTATCGACGAGATGAAGCGCTTCACCTCCTCGGCCGTCGCTTTGCTCATGGCTTCGGCGTCAGGGTAAGCCTCGAACAGGGCTGGTGTCACCATGTTGACTCTTTTGTCGGTGCATTGCGCTGAGAGCATAACCGCCACAAGCAACTCAAATTCATTGTTGAAATTGAGTTCGCTTTCCGCCTGGTTCATGTTGTCCATGAACCAGTTAATCACAGCTTCATATCTGTCTGCTTTCTTCATTGCGTTGCCTTTGTGGTGTGTTGGCAAAGATAATAAACTCAGTAAAATGTCGTTATTTTATTGTCGGGGAAATATTTGTGTGTGTCTGATGCTTGCATTTTGATGGCAATAGTATTACTTTTGTTATTCTTTGTGAAAGTTTTAGCGGATTTTCCTAAGAACGATAATAAAACAAATAAATCATATATATGAACAAGCACATTATTAGTGTCTCAATAGCTCTCTTGTCGCTGATGTCAGCTACAACGCAGGCGCAAGAGGAGTTCGGAGCCAATGGTCAGAAAATAGTCCATACACCTAAGGCGGACCATTATTTCTTCCAGAGAAATGTGGGCAAGGCTCCAGCCAACATTAATGACGAATCAAACTCGGTTGCGCAGTGGAGAGCGCTGGCAGAGTGGTGTCGCGACGTCAATGACTATGAGAGTGCGGAAAAGGCATACTCATATTTCATAAACACGTCCGAGCCTACTGTGACAGACCTTTACAACTATGTCCTTGTGCTTAAAGGACTTGGCAAGCACGAAGAGACCGTGCCTTACATGCGCCGCATGCGCGAGAAAGCGCCTAACGACCTGCGTGTGAAGCATTACTTCGAGAACATAAACCTTTACAAGAAGCTCAAGCAGCCAAGCGACCAGTACAGAGCCAGCGTTCTTGACATAAACGATATGCAGAACTACCTGATGCCTTCGTTCTACGTTAAGAAGCAGGTGGCATTCATGAACTCGAGATACGCAGAGGGCAAGGCCACAAAGTGCAAGATAAAGGAGGCGACTTCGGAGCCTGATGTTGAGCTTTCTGGAGTTAAGAACTTCAAGGCCGAAGGATGGGACAAGAAGTTGCTGAACGGTGCATTCTCATTCGCAAAGAACGGCAAGATGGTGGCTGTCACAAGCATCGACTACAAGAATGTTGACAAGGACGGCAAGTTCCACCAGGACATATATATGACAAGCATAAAGCAGAAAGCATGGCTCGCGCCAGAGGCTTTCACATGGAACGATTCGCAGTATGGCTACAGCATCGCTCAGCCTTCGCTCAACAAGCAGGGCAACGTCATGTACTTCGTCAGCGACATGCCGGGCGGATACGGAGGCACCGACATCTATGTGAGCCGCAAGGTGGGCAAGGACAGATGGAGCAAGCCTGAGAACCTCGGCGACAAGATAAACACAGAAGGAAACGAGATGTTCCCGTTCTTCGACGGCACAACCGGATTCCTTTACTTCTCGTCTGACGGTCACAACGGACTCGGCGGATTGGATATTTACGAGGCAGAGATGAAGGATTCTTGCACATGCTCATACGAGGTTAGAAACCTTGGCTCGCCTATAAACTCAATCTCAGACGACTACGCATTCATCTTCAACAGCAAGCACACTAACGGTTACTTCACTTCTAACCGTGCTGAGGGCAGAGGCGGCGACGACCTCTATAAGTTCATCTATGTAGATACAAAGAACCCAACTGAGGCAGGCAAGAACGCAGCTGGCGACAAGGGCAAGAACGGCTCTGCAAGCGGCGACGGCTCATTTGGCAGCGGCGACAACGGAGCTAACGGCAACTTTAGATACGGAGGTGCGAGCGGTTCGGGAATGTCGTTCACCGTCATCAACTCAAGCAACGGCGAGCCTGTTGCCAACGCCTCGGTACGCTACAACGGAGCTACATACACAACCGACGATAACGGCGACGTAGTAGTGCCAATGCCGCTCAAGACAAGAGGCGACGTCAGCGTGGAGGCGTTCGGATATATGCCACGTCAGAAGGGCTTCGATTATTACAACTCAAAAGTTAACGACACAATCAGCATAGACATCGCTGCAGGAAAGCACATCATCCTGCGTAATATCTATTACGACTACGACAAGTCGGACATCCTGCCAGAGTCGGCTAACGAGCTCGACAAGGTGGTTGAGTTCCTTGAGGCTAATCCAGATCTGACAGTCGAGTTGTCGAGCCACACCGACAGCCGTGGTTCCGACAGCTACAACCTCAAGCTCTCCGAGGACCGTGCGCAGTCTGCTGTTAAGTACATCGTTTCTAAGGGCATCGCAGCTAACAGAATAAAGGGCAAGGGATACGGCGAGACAAGACTGCTGAACGAGTGTGCTAACGGAATCGAGTGTTCCGAGGAGCAGCACCGCCAGAACCGTCGTACCGAGATTTACATCCCAAGCTTCGGCAAGGCTAAGAACGTAAAGCAGACTAAGGGTAAATACTCTAACGGCGCAGGAAACGAGGCGAGCGCTAAGTCAGCCGACAAGAAGGCTGCAACCGACGGCAAGTCGGGAGCATCTGCGTCAAAGGCAGAAGGCGGCGACTCGAAGAAAATAGCGACAGTCGGAGCCGATAAGAAGGCAGAGGCTGAGCCAAAGGCCATCTCGACAAGCCCAGGCACTGTTTACAAGAGAATCGAGGGCGGCAAGTTCGAGAACGAGGACAAGCCAATCGAGATGTACAAGGAGTCTGAGGACGAGAAGAAGGCGCGTGACCTGGAGGCTATTTACGACAGCCAGCGCATCCGTCTTGAGAACTTCGAGGACAGACCTGACTTCTCGAAGCAGGCTGAGGCAGAAGAGAAAACTTACCTCGACAACCAGAAGCGCAAGACAGACACACAGGCGAAGTACGACTACGCAGCCCCTTACAACCCAGTTGACAAGAAGGGCTCATACACCTACATCCTGTATTAGGAAAGGGTAGTCCAAGAGATAAAGAAATCGGCATTGTCCTCAAAGGTCAATGCCGATTTTTCGTTTTTGACTATTCGCGAACCAGTCGTTCTGCGCAAAAACAAAGAGAGCTTGAACAATCGTTCAAGCTCTCTCTTTTTCTTTCCGGAAATAAAGTAAGTTGTATTAAACAAGCTTTACATATACATTGGTCTTGTCAACCTCGATGTTAACCTTGCCTTCGCGTGCCAACCATCCAAGAGCAGTGTAGAACTCCTTATCCTTGAGGTTTGCAGCCTTCTTTATCTCTTTGGCCTCTTTTGTAGATCCGTCGCTGAGTGCGTTCCAGATCTTTCCTGCGTTTTCTCCAATTTCTTCGATATTCATTGCTTTAATTTATTTTGGTTAAACTTTCACAAATATAATGAATAAGAATTGTGCTTGTACTCTTTGGTGTTAAAAAATCCGTCATAAATGACTTTTCTTCAAAAAACAGTGTTTATGCACGTTTTCTGCCCACAAGCCAAGGGGTGTATTTGTCGAAAAACAGAATCAGTGGCAAGCAAATCACCATTATCAGAAGCGAGCCAATGTACGGATTCATGTGCAGGGTGTGCGACAAGACTGGAATCATCATTTTGTGGAGACACAATATAGTTATGGTTCCAGTGGAGAATTTCAGGATTACGCTTGGCGTGTCGTACTTTATTTTCTCTATCAGCCAGAAGAAGGATATGCTGCCGATGATGGCGATTGTGAAGAATAGGAGCACGTTGTTGCTGTTGCCGAACTGCCATGTCATAATGCCTACACGTCCGTTCCATATCGACGAAACGATGAATGCCGCTATGGCAATGATTCCCAAAACATAATTCTTGAAGAATTTTTCAAGCAGATTGTACTGGCGGAACAGTATGCCGGCAACGACAAAAGGAAAACATGCGAGGAAACGTTGTGGAATAAAGCCGTATGATTTATTCACGATTTCTTGTGTGGTCAGAAAAAACGTCGCTGCGACGCAGAGCAGCGTCAGTGTTGTTATGAATGCGGTGTTCTTCTTCACTATGTCAACAACAACGTTGCAAAGGAACAGGACTTCCAAGAACCATATCACGCCGCAAGGTGGGGTGGCATTAGGTCTGTCGTATCTTATGATTCCAATCAGTGGTTTTATGAGGTTGTCTTGCAATGAAAGAGTCTGGTTTTCAATGTAATAGGTAATTGTGTTGACAGCCATATATAGGAGTGAGAATCCTATGGCTGGTATTATGAGTCTTTGGAAGTTTTTCTTTATGCTTGATTTCCATTCCGACGTTTTGTGCAAATAGCCGGAAATGAAGAAAAACGCCGGCATGTTGATTGCGCATATCAGATTTAAGACATTGTCGTTAATGTGTCCGTAGTGGATTAGAACAACGAAATAAATAAGGCATGCCTTGCTGTAGTCAATCCAGTTTATTCTGTTCATTGTTGTTTCGGGCTGTTATTACTCGAATCTGATGGATTTCGCTGGCGATATTTTAGCGATTATCATTGAAGGAATGATGAGAATCATCAACGAGAGTATGAATGTGCCTGCGTTTATCGCAAGGATGTACCACAGATTCAGCTCGACAGGAACGTACGAAACGTAGTATGTCTCGGGGTCGAGCGGTATTATGTTCGTGTAGTGCTGTATGAGTATCAGTGCCAGGCCGATGATGTTGCCCCACAGCAGTCCTTTGCCAATCAGGAATGCCGACTGGTAGAGGAATATCTTTCTTATGTTCCAGTTTTTCGCTCCCAATGCTTTTAGGATGCCTATCATGTTGGTTTTCTCAAGTATTATGATGAGCAGTCCCGAAATCATGTTGAACGATGCCACGGTCAGCATCAGTGTGAGGATGATGACGACGTTTATGTCGAGCATGCTGAGCCATGAGAATATCTGCGGATTGAGTTCCTCGATGTTGCGTGGGAGCAGTGTCTCACCGTTCTCGCTTATCTAGTTCGCTGTTTTGAAGTAGATTTTGTCGGTCGTCTCGTCGAGTTTGCTGTAGTCGTCAACGAGTATCTCTATGCCGCTGGCCTGCTGTTCGTTCCAGTTGTTTATCTGCTGTATCTGCTTGATGTCGGCGAGGATGAACTGTTTGTCGTATTCCTCGAAATTGGTGCAGTAGATGCCTTTCACGGTGAGTTTTCTCGCTCTGATGCCGTCTTCCTGCACAAAGTATATGAAGAATGTGTCTCCGACTTTCAGGTTAAGAAGCCTCGACAGATATTGTGATATGAGAGCCTCCTTGCTTGCTGGCGGTGGCAGAAAGTCGTCTTCGGCAGTCTCTTTCGATGGCGTGATTGTGTCGCCTTCGATTATGTTCGGGCGGTAGAACTCCCAGTCGAAGTTCGGGTCGATGCCTTTGAGTATTATGCCTTGCACGTCGTTCTCGGTCTTGATGATGCCGGGTTTAGTGGCGTAGCGCTGTGTGTGGCGCACGTTAGGCGTGTTGCGCAGTTCTTGCAGCAGGCTGTCGCTGACGGTTATCGATTTGGTCTCGTAGGTCTGGTTGTTGTCGTAGTTGCTTACTTGTATGTGCGACCCGAAGGCGATGACCTTGTCTCTTATCTGGTGCTTGAAGCCTATCACTATAGCAACGGAAAGCAGCATTACGGCTATGCCCAAGGCGATGCCTGTGGTAGCAATGATAACGGCAGGGCGTGACATGTTGTTCTTGCCGCTGCCGTTATGTACCTTACGCGCTATGAATAGTTCAAGATTCACGTTCCTATTTTATTGTTCTGCCGGGATATGCCTCAAGCGCTTTCTCTAACACGACAAGCGCCTTGGAGATGTCCTCCTTGTTTATGGCGTAGGCGATTCTGACTTGGTCTTTGCCTAATCCTGGAGTGGTGTAGAATCCTGAGCCAGGAGCCATAAAGATGGTCTGTCCCTCGTATTCGAACTCGTTGAGACACCATGTGCAGAACTTGTCTGTGTCATCGACAGGCAGCTTCGCCATCGTGTAGAACGCACCCATAGGGATAGGCGAGTAAACGCCCGGTATGCGGTTCAGTCCGTCGATCAGCACCTTTCTTCTCTCCACGAACTCGTCGTAAGTGTCGCGCAGGTATGAAGGGTCAACATCAAGGCTGGCTTCTGCGGCAATCTGTCCTATCAACGGAGGAGAGAGACGCGCCTGGCAGAACTTGTTGATGGCTTTCTGCAGTTCCTTATTCTTGGTTATCAGCGCGCCGATTCTTATTCCGCACTCAGAGTATCTCTTTGACACTGAGTCTATAAGCACAACGTTATCCTCGATGCCTACGAGGTGGCAT
>JAGCQO010000047.1 GCA_017965125.1 Paludibacteraceae bacterium | reverse complement strand
GACACAACCAAGGCCAAGGCGCAGGAAATAGCAAAGAAGATAACCGACGCACTTGGCGGCTACGGCATCTTCGGCGTCGAGCTGTTTGTGTGCGGCGACGAGGTCATCTTCAGCGAGGTTTCGCCACGTCCGCACGACACCGGCATGGTGACCATGATTTCGCAGAAGATGTCGGAGTTCGAGCTCCACGTCAGAGCCATCCTCGGACTGCCTGTTGACACCGCCATGATTACCCCAGGCGCATCACACGTGATAAAAGCAAAGCAGGAAGGCTGGGCGCCAATCTTCGACATCAACGAGGCTGTGCAAGTGCCAGACACGAAAATCCGCCTCTTCGGCAAACCAATGTCGAAGGTGGGCAGAAGAATGGGCGTCGTGATAGCCGCAGCCAACGACACCGACACAGCAAGAGCCAACGCAAAGAAGGCGGCCGAATCGGTGAAGATAAACTACTAAGAAAAGACTTCAAGAACAATAGCAAGCCAGCGGCTCCGAAGCATTTTCGGAGCCGCTGGTGTTTTCTATGCTCAGCAGAAGGCTGGCTGGGCAAATGCTTAGCAAAGACGCAGCCACAAAAAAAAGGAACCCTTTCGGATTCCTTTTCTTATTTTGAGTTATAAGTCTTGCTTATGCCTCAGCTACAACATCGAGGTCGATTTCTACAGCAACCTCCTTGTGGAGACGAACTGTAGCCTTGTATGAACCGAGCTCCTTGATGGCAGCAGCCAAAGAGATGAGCTTGCGGTCGATGTTGAAGCCCTGCTTCTCGAGCTGCTCTGCGATCTGAGCAGTAGTGATAGATCCGAAGATCTTGCCACCCTCGCTTGCCTTAGCAGCAACAGTAACCTTAACACCGTTGAGCTTAGCAGCCTCAGCCTCAGCGTCAGCCTTGATCTTAGCGAGCTTGTGAGCGCGCTGCTTCAGGTTCTCAGCCAAAACCTTCTTTGCTGAAGGAGTGGCAACGATAGCTTTCTTCTGTGGGATAAGGTAGTTCAAGCCATATCCGTCCTTTACCTTCAAAATGTCATCCTTGTATCCAAGGTTGTGAACATCCTCTAAAAGAATTACTTCCATTGTGTTTCCCTCCTAATATTACTTCAACAAATCTGTTACATAAGGTAGAAGAGCCAAGTGACGTGCTCTCTTTACTGCCTGAGCAACCTTTCTCTGGAACTTGAGAGAAGTACCAGTAAGACGACGAGGAAGGATCTTGCCCTGCTCGTTGAGGAACTTCTTCAAGAACTCTGGGTCTTTGTAATCAATATACTTGATACCGTTCTTCTTGAAACGGCAATACTTTTTCTTCTTTACATCAACTGAAGGTGGTGTAAGATATCTGATTTCTGAATTGTTTACTGCCATTGTTTAGTCCTCCTTATTAGCTTCTTCTTTCTTAGATGATTTCAAGCTTTTTCTCTTTGCAGCGTACTCAACTGCGAACTTATCCATCGCGAATGTGAGGAAGCGGATAACGCGCTCGTCACGACGATAAGCTGTCTCAAGCTTGTCTACAAGTGTAGGCTCAGCCTTGAACTGCAAGAGCGAATAGAAGCCTGTTGACTTTTTTGCGATTGGGTAAGCCAGCTTCTTCAAGCCCCAATTCTCTTCATTGACGATCTCTGCACCTTCGGCAGTAAGAACGCCTTTGAATTTTTCAACCGTTTCCTTCATCTGCTGGTCAGACAAAACGGGAGTTAAAATGAAAACGGTTTCGTAATCTTTTAACATAAGTTGTTATAAATTAATAAGTTAATAATAGCTTTCTGGTCTTAAACGCCAAAAAGTGGTGCAAAGATAAGAAAGAAGTTGCTGAGAAACAAGAGTTTCAACGAAAAATGCCCTATGATTTAGGATTTAGACTTATGCTCCAAACGCTTGACAATGAACACAGACAGCTCATAAAGAGCGAAGACCGGAACGGAGACGAGCGACAGCGTGAAGACATCGGACGTAGGCGTGACCACAGCCGCAACGACCAGAATGACGACAAAGGCATGGCGGCGGTAACGTGTCATGAACGACGACTTCAGCAGTCCGGACTTGGCCAGAAGCCACGACAGCACCGGCAGCTCGAACACGACGCCCATGAGCAGCAGGAGCAGGAAGAAGGTGTCGATGTAGGAATCGAGGGCAACGAGATTTGGCACATCGCTGCTGACTTGATATGACCCAAGGAAGGAGACAGTGAACGGAATGATGACGAAATAAGCAACGAGCGCGCCTAACATGAACATGACAAAACCGCTCGTGACGAGCATCGAGACGACACGCCGCTCGGCCTTGTAGAGCGCTGGCGAGATGAAGCCGAAAAGCACATAAAGGATGAACGGCGACGAGAGCAGCAGCGCGAAGTAGAACGATGTGCGCATGTGCACAAGGAACTGCGACGCCAGGCCGGTGTTGATAAGCTGGAGCGACTTGAAACCAGACGCGGAGTCCACTAACCCGGGGGCATAGGACTGAGCGCTGGCTGCGAGCGAGCGGACCGCGCGAAACGTGACGAAGTCCGCATCCTTAGGCGCAAGGACGACCGAGAACAGCACGTCCTTGAAGCAGAACACGACGACTGTAAGCGCAGCCACGACGACGAGTATGCGCACGATGTATGAGCGAAGGTCGTCAAGATGCTCCCAAAACGTCTTCGGGGTGTCGGCGTTCTGCATGTCAGCCATCGGGAATCAGGATTGTGCGGAAGAGTCGGAAGGCTTGTCGTCGCCCTCTTTCTTGTCGTCCACGCCGTTGACGCCGTCCTTGAAACTGCGCACGCCCTTGCCGATGCCCTTCATCAGCTCAGGGATTTTCTTGCCGCCGAAAAGCAGCAGAACGACAAGCACTATAAGAAGAATCTCCGGCAGTCCGAGTCCGCCGAGAAATAAAAGAACTGAAAGATTCATATTTTCTGTGTTTTTAATTTGTTTGCGACAAAGTTAGTGATTTTTAAAAATGCAATTTCACGCCAGCGAAAGCAGTGGCGCGAGGCATCGGGAAGCCAGCGTTAATCTCGTATTTCTGCGCGAGGATGTTATCGACACGCACGAAGACCGACGCGCCTGGCAGTACGTTTATATAGGCGTTGGCGTTCCACAAGACATAGTTCTCCTTCTTCTCGTTCGTGCCGACCTCAGTGTACAGTCCATCGACGTACTGAACGCCGGTGTTGAAGCCCCATCCGTGCCAGAATTTCTTGTTGTTGTATGAGACACTGGCGTAGAGGTTGTGCTCCGGTGCGGCTATGACGGGATTCTCCATGTGCAGGAAGCTGTAGTTGGCGTTCACGCGCCACGAGTTGTTAATATTGTAGCCGAACGAGAACTCGGCGCCGCAGTTCTCTATCTCGCCTGTGTTCAGGTTCTTTGGCTTGCCATCAACCATGGCGGTCTGTATGAGGTTATCGCCTTTGATATAGAAGGCGTTCAAGCCGATGACCAACTTAGAGTCGAGCAGACGGTGTCTGTACGAGATTTCGTAGTTCATTATGTTCTCCGGGTCAAGTTCGGCGTTGGCAGGCTTGAACATATACAGCTCACGCAGCGTAGGATTGCGGAAGCCCTT
>JAGCQO010000046.1 GCA_017965125.1 Paludibacteraceae bacterium | reverse complement strand
TACAAGGAAATACTGAACGCCCACGGCATAGAGTGGGAGGAGGGACACCACAGCGAGTCGAGAATCCTGAACTCGGTGGAGGTTATAAAGAGCCCGGGTATTCCTAATGACGCGCCGCTGATTCTGAAGCTTAACGAGAAGTCTATTCCGGTGATTTCGGAAATCGAGTTCGCGGGTAGATACACAAACGCGAAGATGATTTGCATAACCGGCTCTAACGGTAAGACAACCACAACACTGCTGACTTACCACATCTTGAAGTCGGCAGGACTGAACGTCGGACTGGCTGGAAACGTCGGCAAGTCGTTGGCGCTGCAGGTGGCCGAGGAAGAATATGACTACTATGTCATCGAGCTTTCGAGCTTCCAGCTTGACAATATGTACAAGTTCAAGGCCGACATCGCCATACTGCTGAACATAACTCCTGACCATCTCGACAGATATGACCACGAGTTCCAGAACTACATTGACGCGAAGTTCCGCATAACACAGAACCAGACTCCCGAGGATGCGTTCATTTATTGGAACGACGACCCTGTGATAGAGAAGGAATTGCAGAAGAGAGGCGACAGCATAAAGGCGACACGCTATCCGTTCTCAATGAAGAAGGAGAGCGGCGTGAAGGCCTTCGTCGATAATCTTCAGCTGGTCATCGACGCACAGCAGGATAAGTTCATGATGCCGGTTGACGAGCTGTCGTTGCCTGGCGACCACAATAAGTACAACTCAATGGCGGCTGGACTGAGCGCCAAGCTCGTGGACCTGAGCAAGGACAACATCAGAAAGGCGTTGTCTGATTTCAAGGGTGTCGAGCACCGCATCGAGTCTGGCGCCACAGGGGCAAACGTGAGATACATTAACGACTCGAAGGCGACAAACGTCAACTCGTGCTGGTATGCCTTGAAGTCGATGACCACGCCGGTTGTGCTGATACTCGGCGGCAAGGACAAGGGCAACGACTACAACGAGATACTGCCGCTTGTCAAGGAGAAGGTTCACTCGCTCGTGTTCATGGGCGTGGACAACAGCAAGCTGCACAAGTTCTTCGACGGAGTTGTGCCTAACATCGCCGACGCGAGGTCGATGAAGGAGGCCATAGACCTCTGCAAGTCGTTCGCTAAGCCGGGCGACACAGTGTTTCTGTCTCCATGCTGCGCAAGTTTCGACTTGTTCAAGAGCTACGAGGACAGAGGCGATCAGTTCCGTGATTATGTGAAACACTTGTAATAGACAAAGATATGAGCGACGGTAGCACATCTTTTTTGAAGCGTCTTTTCGAGGGAGACAGAGTACTTTGGGCAGTGACATTGATACTGTCAATATTCTCTGGTCTCGTGAATTTTAGTGCTACAAGCCAGCTTGTTAACAAGACGGGCGACGTCAACGGCGAGGCTATAGGCCATGGTTTGGCTCTGCTTATCGGACTGCTAATTGCCATCGTGGTTCATCATCGCCTCTCGCTCAAGTGGATTAAGAAAGGAACGTTTATTTCCTTAGGCATCGCTTTGTTCTTGCTTATGGCAATGACGTTCCCGGGCATGATTCCAAGTTTCATGTCGGGCATAATCGATGTCTCGACGTTGAACTCGGCTTCAAGATGGGTCAAGGTTCTCGGCTTCACATTCCAGCCTTCCGAGATCGCTAAGCTCGCTCTCGTGGCAAGCGTAGCCTATTATCTGACGGTTCCGGTGCACGAGAGTTCCCTCTTCAAGTTCATCGCTAAGCGTTTGAAGAAGGATTTGGACGACGAGAAGTTCGTGAGAAACACAAGGTTCACGCTTTTCATAGTGACCATGCTGCTCGTCACCCTTCCGATAACGATGGCCAACATGTCAACAGGCGTCATTGTTTACCTGATTTGCTTGTCGATGCTGTGGCTCTCCGATGTCTGGAACAAGGCCGTGCTGGTTATGCTCGTGGCGACTATGCTGTTTGGCGGCGCGTTCGCCCTTGTGCTTAAGCATGGGCATGACACGGGCAATCATGTCTTTTCGCGTGGCGAGACGTGGTATAACCGTACCATCAGTTTCTTGCTTGAGGACGAGAACACGAAGTACAATTATAATGACTACACGTCGCAGGTCGTGCACTCGCAGATTGCTATTTCGAGAAGCGGTTTGATTGGCTTAGGCCCGGGCAATAGTAGGGAAAGAGACGTTCTGCCGCAGATATTTGCCGACTTCGTTTTTGCCATTATAATCGAGGAGTACGGTTTGTTTTTTGGAATGCTTACGTTGTCGGCTTATTTGGCTTTGCTTTATCGATGCGGCATGATAGCAAAGCGAGTTAGAGACCCTTACATTTCGCTCCTCGTGCTGGGCATCGGAACGATTATCACGATGCAGGCCTTGATAAGTGCCGGCGTGTCGGTTCACTTGGGACCGGTGACTGGTCAGCCGTTGCCTTTGATTTCGAGAGGCCGAACGTCCATCCTCATAACGTTTCTGGCGATAGGTGTAATAGAAAGGCTCGCGGTGCTTTCGCTGCAGAAGAACGAGCAGGATGCCGTCGCTGTGGCAGAAACGGCCGAGGCTGAAACCGAAAATGAAACAGAAGAAAATGCGATGGATGAGGAAGTTGCGCCAAGCGTAACCGATGAGGCTGTGGCAGAACAGAATAACGAAACAGAAGAAACGAATTATAACATTTAACCGATTTGTAATATGAAGAAGAATATTAACATACTCGTCAGTGGTGGCGGTACTGGAGGACATATTTTCCCAGCAGTGTCCATAGCCAACGCATTGAAGGAGAAAATGCCGGAGGCAAAGATTTTGTTTGTGGGCGCAGAGGGCAGAATGGAGATGGAGAGAGTGCCTGCGGCTGGTTATGAGATAAAAGGCCTGCCGATACAGGGCTTCAACAGAGCGAACAAGTTGGCGAACATCAAGGTGATTTTCCGCTTGCTCAAAAGTCTTATCATGGCGCGCAACATCGTCAAGGAGTTCAAGCCGGACGTTGCTGTCGGTGTCGGTGTCTATGCGAGCGGTGCGGCCTTGTGGGCAGCGTCGTCGCTCAACGTGCCTTCGCTCATACAGGAGCAGAACTCTTACGCTGGCGTGACTAACAAGCTCTTGGCTAAGAAGGTGAGCAAGATTTGCGTCGCCTACGACAACATGGACCGCTTTGTCCCAGCTGACAAGATAATCAAGACCGGCAACCCGGTGCGACAGAACCTTTGTGCCGCAGTGGACAAGGAGTTGGCGTACAAGGAATTCGGCTTCGACCCAAGCAAGAAGACCATCGTCGTCATAGGCGGAAGCCTCGGCGCAAGAACTGTGAACAACAGTCTGCTGGCTGGCGTCAAGAAGCTTGCGGCAGAGCAGGATGTGCAGGTCCTTTGGCAAACAGGCAAAATCTACATCGACGAGATGAGGGCTAAGACTTCCGACCTGCCTTCGGACTCGGGCGTTGTCGTGACCGACTTCATTTCGAGAATGGATTATGCTTATGCAGTGGCCGACCTTGTAGTGTCGAGAGCCGGCGCAAGTTCCATCTCGGAGCTTTGTCTGTTGGGCAAGCCTGTCATCCTTGTGCCTTCGCCTAATGTGGCTGAGGACCACCAGACGAAGAACGCCCTCGCGTTGTCAACTAAGGACGCAGCCATCCTCATTCACGACAAGGACGCTGTGGAACAGCTTGTTGACACTGCGCTGCAGACGGTCAGAGATGAGGCTAAGCTGAAGAGCCTGAGCGAGAATATAAGCAAACTGGCGGAGAGAGACTCAGCGAACAGAATTGCCGATGAGGTTTTGAAACTGATAAAGTAAAATTCAAAAAATATATACAAAATAATGGCTGACCAGAATAAGCAAAAAAGGTATTTCTTCCTTGGCATAGGCGGCATCGGCATGAGCGCATTGGCTCGTTTTTACAATGCGAAAGGCGCCGAGGTGGCTGGCTATGACAGAACACGCAGCGAGCTTTGCAAGCAGCTGGAGGCGGAAGGGATAAAGATTCATTACGAGGACGACGTGGAGCAGATCGCGCCGCAGTTCAAGGTGAAGGACGAGACTTTGGTGGTGTTCACTCCGGCTATTCCAGCCGACAACCATGAGTTCAGCTTCTTCAAGGACAACGGCTTCACGATGCTGAAAAGAGCCCAGCTCCTCGGCAATATCACTCGAGAGCACAAGGGACTCTGCGTCGCCGGCACTCACGGCAAGACTACGACTTGCAACATGATTGCCAACATTCTGCAGCAGACAAGCAAGAGCTGCAACGCGTTCCTCGGCGGCATTTCGCTGAACTTCGGAACGAACCTGCTGTTGAGCGACAAGACCGACCGTGTGGTCATCGAGGCTGACGAGTACGACAGGTCGTTCCTCAACTTGGAGCCGCAAATCGCCGTCATAACATCGGCCGACGCCGACCACCTCGACATCTACGGCGACGTGAAGAGCGTCAGAGACAGCTTCGCGCAGTTCACTTCGCTCATAAAGGAAGGCGGCGCGTTGTTGCTGAAGAGGACTGTGAAGGTGAAACCGAAAGTCAAGAAAGGCGTGAAGGTCTATTCATACAGCGGACGTCCGGTCATGGGCGGCAAGCGTCCGGATTTCTACGCCACGTTCATCAGAAAAATCAACGGAACGATACGCTTCAACATGGTCACTCCATACGGCGTCATTAAGGACATCGACCTCGGTGTGCCAATCCTGATAAACGTCGAGGACGCTGTGGCGGCGATTGCCGTTGCGTTGCTTTGCGGTGCGAGACACGAGGAAATCAGACTCGGCATGAGCACATTCAGAGGCACCAAGCGCCGTTTCGAGACCCATTACCACAACGTGAAGGACGGACATGAGACGCGCTACATCGACGACTATGCCCACCACCCAGCCGAAATAAAGGCGACACTGGATTCTGTGCGTTTCCTTTATCCTGACTTGAAGGTCTGCGCCGTGTTCCAGCCTCACTTGTACACCAGAACGCGCGACTTGGCCGACGACTTCGCCGAGGCGTTGTCGATAGTCGATGATGTCGTTCTGCTCGACATTTATCCTGCACGCGAGAAGCCTATTCCTGGCGTCACCTCGTCGATAATCCTCGACAAGATTACGTCGAAGAAGAAGGTCAATGTGGCAAAGTCGGAACTCATAAAAGAGTTGGAAAAGCACGATTTTGATGTTCTTTTGACACTCGGTGCTGGTGATATTGACTTGGAAATTCCTAACTTAGTGGAGTTTATGCATAAACGCAATGATTGATTTTTAGTGTGATGGCACGAAGCATTAATTGGAGAAATATCGGAATATGCGTGTTGGTCGTGGTTGCGGTCGGCTTTTTCGCTTATGTGGCTATATCGAGGTCTGGAAACAACGAGGAGAAGGCTTGCGGTAACATAAAAGTGGAAATCGTCGATTCGAAAGAGCTGCGATTCGTCTCCGATTCGGATGTCGTGTCATTGATTAAAAAAAGATACCCTAAGATAATCGGTCAAAAGAAACGCAACATAGACACAAAGGCCATCGAGGTGCTGCTGATGAAGGATTCGGTGATTAGAAGGGCGGAGTGCTATTTCCTGCCGGGGGGCGACCTTGGCGTGAAGATTTGGCAGAGGCTTCCGGTTATGAGAGTCTTTGGCGACGATAGCTATTATGTTGACAATGAGGGGAAAATCTTCCCTTTGTCGGAAAATTACAATGCTTATGTTCCGATTGTCACTGGCCATATAGACAAGAAGTTCGTAACTTCGGAGCTGAAGGACTTCATGGTCTATGTCAGCCACGACGAGTTCTGGTCGGCTGAGATACAGCAGATTGATATTTCCGACGACAACAAGCTGACGATAACGCCGACGCTTGGCGACCACAGAATCAAGTTCGGACCAGTGAAGGGTTACGAGGAGAAGTTGCAGAGGCTCAAGACATTCTATGTGAAAGGACTGAGCAGAATAGGGTGGGGCGATTATTCCACAATCAGTGTGGAGTTCGACAAACAGGTTGTTTGCACAAAGAAAAACGATTGAAAAAATAAAAACAAAAATATATGTCTGACAGTAATTTATATTATGCCATCGATTTTGGTTCGTACAAGATTAAATCCATGCTTGCTAAGAAGGATGACAACGGAAAGATAGAGGTGATTTCTGTTGACGAGATTTCTTCGAAGGGTATCATGAGAGGCTCGATAATGAACCCTACACACGCAGCTATGCAGGTGTCTGGTCTGCTGAAGGTGGTGCAGAACCATCGTGCGATGACAAACCTTAAAATCAACAAGGCTTATTCGGGCTACGGCGGATTTTCGATGTCTTCGTCAGTGCTGACTGATATCTGCGATTATCCAGGGAACAAAAGACTGACTAAAGCGGTGATTGACGAGATGAAGGAGGAAGTCGTGAAAAACAAGCTGGACGCAAAATACTCGTCGTTTTTGACATTGGACCTTGAGTTTAAAATCGACGGCATCGATTGCGAGTCGGCTTTGGATTGCGAAGGAAAAAATATTGTGTCGAAGTTCCTGAATATACACGGTTTGCAGAGCTTGGACATGAAGGTGTCGGAGACTCTGCCGAGAGTACCAGTCAATCAGGCTGGGCTGTTCGTCTCTCCTCTTGAGATGGCTTATTCGGCTACGTCGCCAAAGGACCGTGAGATAGGTTGCGCCGTGGTCGATTTCGGACATTCGACGACGTCGGTCGTGGTGTTCAACGAGAACAAGGTCAGACACGTGGGCGTGATTCCATTCGGTTCTAATTCTATAACTGAGGATTTGAAAGCGCTGAAGCTGAGCAAGATGCAGGCTGAAAATATAAAGCTGAGATACGGCGCTGTGCGTAGCACTCAAAGAACCCAGATGCTAAGCATCAACGCAGGTGACGAGACTTTGCAGATTGACACTTACGACCTGAACAAGAGAATTGAAGCCAGAGTCGATGAGATTATGGACCAGGTCTGTGGCGAGGTAGACAAGTCTGGATGCTACAACAAACTCAACAGCGGAATCATACTGACTGGCGGCGGCTCTAAACTCAACGGGTTGTGTGAGTTCGTTCAGTTCAAGTCGGGCATGGACGTCAGATTTGCCGACTGGAGCAATGTGCTGAAGGCGGATACTCCTGAGAACTTCATTCAGCCTGAGTATGCAGTCTTGTACGGACTTATACTCAGAGCATCGGAAAACTGCACAGTAAGCAAGGAAATCCCGGGTGATACGAAGCTCCCTTCTACTCCTGTGCAAGAAAAAAGTACTGATGGAAAAAAGAAGACGAATATTTGGAACAGGGTTGGTGGACTTTTTTTCAATGATTCCGAGAGTGGATTTGACAAATAGTAAATTTAGTCTTGTATATTAACAAATTAAACATAGAATATTATG
>JAGCQO010000045.1 GCA_017965125.1 Paludibacteraceae bacterium | reverse complement strand
CGGGCAGTCCTTTGAACGTACCTTTCTGTATGATGAACTGCGTTCTTGGCTCTTCTTCCTCCTCGCTGTGCTCGGGCTGTGGCGCCACGATTTCCTTTATCTCGATAGGCGCGTGGCTTATCTCGGTTATCTGGTTGGCTGGGTCGCTGACCTTCTCCCAGATTTTGTCCTTGAGTTCGTCGAGCCCCATTCCTGCCACCGATGAGAAAAAGACAGTCTACACTTCGCTTGGGATGGTCTCTTTGACTTCCTCCTGAAGCTTCTCTTTGAGCTCGTCGTCCAGCATGTCGCACTTCGAGATACCGAGTATGCGTGGCTTGTCGGCCAGCTGTGGGTTGTACTGCACAAGCTCGTTCAGCAGGATGTCGTACTGCTTTCTTATGGAGTCGGAGTCGGCTGGCACAAGGAACAGCAGCACCGGATTTCTCTCGATGTGGCGCAGGAAGCGCAATCCGAGGCCTCGGCCTGTGTGCGCGCCTTCTATGATGCCCGGTATGTCCGCCATGCAGAACGATTTGTCCTCTCTGTATCTGACGATGCCGAGGTTAGGCACTAATGTCGTGAACGGATAGTCGGCGATTTCCGGCTTTGCGGCCGAGATGGACGACAGCAGCGTCGATTTTCCTGCGTTAGGGAATCCGACCAGTCCGACGTCGGCCAGCACCTTCAGTTCCAGAATCACGTTCCTCTCGACAGCAGGCTCGCCCGGCTGCGCGAAGCGTGGCGCTTGCCTTGTGGCAGTCTTGAAGTGCCAGTTGCCGAGTCCGCCTCTTCCGCCTTTCAGCAGCACGATTCTCTGCTTGTCCTCGGTCAGCTCGCAAAGGAACTCGCCGTTGTCGCCGTCGTAGGCCACGGTGCCGATAGGAACCTTGATGATTTTGTCCTCGCCCTGCTTGCCGAATGAGCGCGACTCGCCTCCGCCCTCGCCGTGTCCAGCGAAGATGTGGCGCGCGTACTTCAGGTGAATCAGGGTCCACGTGTTCTTGTCCGCCTCGAGTATTATGTGTCCACCTCTTCCGCCGTCGCCGCCGTCAGGACCGCCCTTGGGTGTTCTCTTCGTTCTGATGAAGTGTCTTGAGCCAGCGCCGCCTTTGCCGGAACGACAGAATATTTTTACGTAATCTACGAAGTTTGATGATGCCATATTGCTCCGAAAAAAAATAAATCGTCGCAAAGGTACGTGTTTATCCGACACTTTCAATACGCCGCCGTTCTAATATGACTGCGCTTCGGTTGGAGTATGGGGCCGTCGGTGGGGTGTTGCTGCGGTGTAATACTTTTTTGCATAATATTTTTTTGTGGTTAAAAGTTTGCAATAGATGTTTAAATGCCTATATTTGGAAAAAACGGGGATGAAACTGATGCGCTGACTTTAAAAAATCGATGCTTATGGATGCACTAAAGAAGAATTGTCATATTGAAAATGTCAATCTTCGGAATGGACGGCAGATTGATGTCCAGGTGTGTGCGCAGTCAGAAACCCTCTCTCTGAGCCCGAAAGCGTGTGCTAATCGTGGGCTGTTGAAATTCATTTTGCTTGTTATGCTATGGCTCGTCTGCGGGGCTTGCTTTGTCGAGTCGCGTGCCGAGGAGGTCGGCTCTATCGACGTCTATGAACAGGAAATGTCTAAGGTGCTGAACGATTCTTCCGTCTGTGATGCGCAGGAGGACGTGGCTTTCAATACGTCGGAGTGTTGCCAGCCGGAAATCAAGTGGTGGCGCATCATGCTGCTCTGTGCCGTAGCGCCGTTTCTGTTCTTTGTTTACATGCTCGTCTCGCAGTTCAGAGGCAGTGGCGGACAAGGGGCTAAGGACGGCCTGAAAATCGTGAGCGTCAGCTTGGCGATGTCGTTGGTGCTGTTTTTTATCAGTGTCGTTTTCTTCTACCTCAAGTTTTATGCGCAAGACAGTGTGCAAGCGGCTTTCGTCGGTTTGGCGTTCGTTGTGGTTATAATCGTCTCGCTGAAGTATATGAGAAAGAAGAAGTGAGTTGACCGTTTATGTTGATAATCAAAGTGTGACTATGAGAAGACTTGTTATATATGTGATGTTTGCTGGTTTGTTGAGCCTCGGTGTTAATGCGCAGAGTCCTGGCGACACGTTCATAAAAATCGAGAAACGCAACATGTTCTCGCAATGCTTCGCCGACTGCGACGCCAACGACGACGGCATCGTGACCTACGCCGAGGCCGAGGCCGCCACTGTGCTTTCGCTCGACAAGGGCGGACGACTGAACATAATCGAGAGCTACGATTTCCTGAAATATTTCCCTAACCTCACTTTGCTCTCGCTTGGCAACACGACTGAGGAGGTCGTCGATTTGCATTACCAGACAAGGCTCAAACGTGTGAACGTGGCCTACGCTCTGTGGCTGAAGAGGATAATCGTGAGCGAGAACGTGACGCCGGAAGTCACAGGCCAGCCAGCCGACGACCCTTTCAGAGGGGCGGTCAAGGTCGAGCGTTATGTGTCCGACCCCGTCGCGCGCGGATTGTACGAGGAGGGCTTTGTGTATGTGGAGCCGGTGAGCAAGGACACGGCGACGCTCTATATCGTGGCTTTGGAGCCGGGCGCTTACGGAGTGTGGCATAACGACAGCCTTGAGGTGCCATGCGAATACAGCCTCGACTCGCTCAAGGCGAAGTATTTCACCGTGGCAGTGAACGGCGACGAAATCATTGAGTTTGCCGACGAGGCGTTCAAGGCGTTCTGCCTGCGCACCAAGAAAGCCGACGCAAACAAGGACGGCGGCATATCGAGGGACGAGGCTGCGGCGTTGAAAAAACTAAGCCTGATGAACTTCAAAAGCTTTGTATATACAGTGAAATCGTTCAAAGACCTGAAGTACTTCCCGAACTTGGAGACGTTCCATGCCGGACTGAACTTCGAGGAGCGAATCGATTTAAGCAGCTGCCCGAACCTCAAAGACCTCGACCTCTCCGACTCGCGCATGCTGAGGGAGATAGTCCTGGCGAAAGGTTGCGAGCCGGTTATAAAGCAATACGCTTACCCAAGTGAGCCGCTGAAGATAACTTACGCTAAGTAACAAATTAAAACATACGATTATGAAAAAGGTCGTTTTATCCATTTTGATTGCAGCAGTCGGCATATTGTCGGTGCATGCGAAGAATTGTAAAGCTGTGTTTATCATGATTGATGAGCAAAGCTTGTATTCGCGTTTCTTTGTGAATTGCGACACAGACGGCAACGGCATAGTGACTTATGCCGAGGCGTTCAAGGCGACAAGGCTCGTGCTCGACAATGGCGGAAACCACACGCCGATCGACAACTTCGACTTCCTGAAGTTCTTCCCGAACCTAACCGAGCTGACGATTGGCAGCACGACGGCGCAGAGCCTCGACTTGCGCTGCTGCCCGAAGCTGAAGTACATCGACTTGACTCGCGGAGACTCTTTGAGGGACGTGATACTGGACAAGGACTGCTTCCCGCAGATAATATTCCCGAGCGGCAAGTCCGAAGTCGCCATCCAGCGCGAGGACGAGCACCTGACGTTAGAGGGCTTTGCCTACTGCGAGAGGCTTGAGGGCGAGGCCTATCCGTGCTACTTGGTCAGCCTCGACGGCAAAAAGTTCGGGCTGTACGAGAACGGCGTGATGGTCGTGCCGTGCAAGTACAAGAAGAATGAGGTGATGGACAAATGGCCGATGTCCAACAAGTCAACCAAACGCAAAAAGAGGTTCCTGTTCTTCTAAGCAGGCAGAGAAATAAAAATCACCGCATCGAGACCCTTGGGCGCTCAGTGCGGTGATTGTTTTTTTGTGCGGCGGCGTTAGTACATCAGGTGCTGCTTGCTCTTGTTTCTCCATCCGGCGTCGCTCTTGTAGTCGGCGAAGTAAATCACGAGGTCGGCGTCGCTTTTGTAGTTCACAAAGTAGATTTTCTTCTTGGCGTCGCTCTTGTAGTTGACGAAGTACCAGAGCCCGTCGTTGCCGCTTGCGTCGCTCTTGTAGCTGCATTTATAGACCACGAGGTCGGCGTCGCTCTTGTAACTTGCGACGTAGATTTTCACGTCGGCGTCGCTCTTGTACTGGCATGAGTACACGGTCTGCGAGTTAGCCGCCATGGCCATGCACACTGTTGCCATTATTGCAAGTAGGATTCTTTTCATAATGTTGAGATTATTAGTGATTAAGGTAAATGTTTTCTATCAAAAATCGTTCCGTTTTCTCGGCAGTGTCATCGGGCCGTCGGGGTTAAAAACGCGCGGCGCTGTCGATGGCTTTGAACTGCTCTTTGAAGGCTGCGGCGTTGTGTTTGTAAGTGGCAAAAGCCTTTGAGTATTTGTCGGGCACCTTGCTGCCGGAGTATTCCTGCGTGAAGTTGTCGTCGCCGTTTTTCTTGCGTTGCACAGTCGTTTTTATT
>JAGCQO010000044.1 GCA_017965125.1 Paludibacteraceae bacterium | reverse complement strand
GGAGGACGCAGAACTTTGCCTTGGCTTCAAGCCAGACGCTGACGTAGAAGGTGGTAACACTGACGCTAAGGGTTACGAGGGTATCTTCAAGGGCATGATGCAGGAGGTCGGATTCAAGTCTGTTGTTTCTACTCTCCGCGAGTCTCTTTCTGCAACTCACAACGGCTGGAAGGCTATGATCTACAACGGCACGGAGTTCTACGTTTCTAAGCGTTACGACATCATGCCTATCATCGACCGTGTAGGTGGTGGTGACTCATTCTCAGGTGGTCTTATCCACGGATTGCTTACTAAGGGCAACCAGGGCGAGGCTCTTGAGTTCGCAGTAGCTGCTTCTGCATTGAAGCACACAATCAACGGTGACTTCAACCTCGTATCTGTAGAAGAGGTTGAGAACCTTGCTGGTGGTTCTGCAAACGGACGTATCCAAAGATAATTTTAGCAGGTCGGCTGTAACCCAGCCGGCCGCTTTTTTTATATAAAACACTCATTTAAAATTTAAAATGGCAAAATTTGATAAGTTCCAGGTGATGGCTAAGATCGCAGCTGCACCTATGGTTCCAGTTTTCTATAGCAAGGATGTTGACGTTTGCAAGAACGTTGTAAAGGCTTGTTACGATGGCGGTGTTCGTGCTTTCGAGTTCACAAACCGTGGTGACTTCGCACACGAGGTATTCGCAGAGTTGAGCAAGTGGGCAAGCAAGGAATGTCCAGACTTGGCTCTCGGTATCGGTTCAGTAGTTGACGCTCCAACAGCGGCTCTTTACATCCAGCTTGGCGCTAACTTCATCGTTGGTCCATTGTTCAACCCTGATGTAGCAGTAGTTTGCAATCGTCGTTGCGTTACTTACTGCCCAGGTTGCTTGACTCCATCTGAGATCGGTAAGGCTCAGGAGGTAGGTTGCGACTTCACAAAGGTATTCCCAGGTGACGTTGTAGGTCCTAACCTCGTTAAGGGTCTGATGGCTCCAATGCCTTGGTCTAAGATCATGGTAACAGGTGGTGTTGCTCCAGAGAAGGAGAACCTCGAGAAGTGGTTCGCAGCAGGCGTGTTCTGTGTAGGTATGGGTTCAAAGCTCTTCCCTAAGGACAAGGTGGCTGCTCAGGACTGGGCTTATGTTACAAACAAGTGCAAGGAGTGCTTTGATGTTATCAGCGCAATCCGCAAATAATATTTGAATATTCGGACGAGTTACAGTTTGTCTAAAACGGCATGGCGGTAACTCGTCTCTTTTTAATAACCTTAATTCTTTAATTTATGGCAGATGTAAAAACTGTAACAGAGAAAATCGGAAAATACCGCTGGACCTTTGCGGCCCTTTTGCTTTTCTCTACTACAATCAACTACATGGACCGAAATGTTATCGGTTTCTTGAAGGATTATATGTGTTCACCAGAAGGCTTTGGTTGGAGTTCACAAGATTTCTCTTACCTGACTTCTATTTTCACATTGTTCTATGCAGGTTTCACACTTGTAGCTGGATGGATTATCGATAAGATCGGAACTAAGCTTGGTCTTGCTGCGTCTTTGATACTTTGGTCTGCAGCTGGAATCTTGAGCGCATTCATGGGTAAGTCTCTTGGTTTACACTGCTTCGCTCGTTCCCTCTTCGGTGCTGGTGAAGCTGGTAACTTCCCTTCATCTATCAAGGCAGTAGCAGAGTGGTTCCCTAAGAAGGAGCGTGCTTTGGCTACAGGTATCTTCAACTCAGGTTCTAATATCGGTGCGATGATTTGTGCCATATTCGTGCCTTGGTGTTTGCTTACTTGGAACGACCAGAACCTTTTCCTTGGCTTGCACGGATGGCAGATGGCGTTCATCATCACAGGTTTGATCGGTTTCATTTGGCTTATCTTCTGGGGTAAGATATACAAGTCTCCAAAGGAGAAGTTGGCTGAAGGTGTTATCACTCAGGCTGAGTTCGACTACATCAACAGCGACGCTGACGACAAGGCAGCAGCTGAGAGCGGCGACGACCAGGGTTCTGTTTCTTGGGGCAAGATGCTCACATACAAGCAGACATGGAGTTTCGCTGTCGGCAAGTTCTTGACTGACGGTATTTGGTGGTTCCTCCTCTTCTGGTTGCCTACTTACGTTAAACAGCAGTTCTGCGGTGATATGTCATCAGAGGATACAGCATTCACTGTCATGATCACTAACTTCATCGTATTCGGTGTTGCAATCGTAGGTTCTGTTTATGGCGGTTCTATTCCATTGACACTTATGAACAAGGGTTGGGAGACATACAGAGCAAGAATGACTTCGCTTCTTATGATTGCGGTAGTTCCATTGCTTCTCCTTTTGACTCAGACAGCAGCTGGTGCTAATGGCATGACAGGTCTTGTTCTTGCCATCACAATCATCTCTCTTGCAGGTGCGGCTCACCAGGCATGGTCAGCAAACTTGTTCTCAACAGTTTCTGATCTGTTCCCTAAGAAGGCTGTAGGTACTGTAACAGGTATCGGTACTGCTATGGGAGGTCTTGGAGGCGTTCTCGTTCAGCTTCTCGCTGGATACTGCGACGGTAAGCTCGGAACACAGCTTGGTTACACAGTGATGTTCTCTGTTTGCGCATTCGCATACCTCTTGGCTTGGGGTGGCATGAAGTTGCTTGTTCCTAAGTTCCAGAAGATTACAGATCTCTAATTCTTAGAAATACTTAAAAAATGAAAAGTGTCAAGATTTAATATCTTGACACTTTTTTTTGTGTGAAAAATGTTGGATTTTTGCGTTCTCATTAAACACGAAACCCAACTTTATAAATGCAGAAGCCGACAACGACATACGTATATGTTTTGCTTGCTTTTGCATTGCTTTTATGCGCAGGCTCGACCTTTGCGGCTAAGCTAAGCGGCACAGTGTACGATTCCCAAGGCGAAGCCCTCGTCGGTGCGCTGGTGAAGGTTGACAACGGCAAGCACGCTGTGCTTACAGGCCCGGACGGCGGTTTCAGTTTTGAAGTTTCTGACGGCACACATAACATCACGGCGGAATTCATGGGCTGTGACCCTTACGACAAGCGTGTGAACACGTCGGCGGACAAGCATATAAGAATAACGTTGCAGGAAAAGACGACCGACCTCGACGAGGTGGTGGTGAGCGCAACGGCGACACGTGAGAAGCTGAAGGAAGTGCAGATAGGCGTGGAGAAAGTCGCGATAGCCGAATTGGCGAAGACGCCTTCGTTTCTCGGCGAGAATGACATAATGAAGAGCATCCAGACATTGCCGGGCGTTAGTGCTGAAAGCGAGGGTGCGACCGGCTTTCAGGTGAGAGGCGGAACTTCGGCTCAGAACCTTGTCCTGCTTGACAATGCCACTATTTACAACGCTGGACACTTGCTCGGATTTTTCTCGACATTCAACGACAACATACTTGCGAATGCGAGCCTGTACAAAGGACTCATCCCGGCGAACTATGGCGGCGCGACATCGTCGGTCCTTGACATTTACACAAAAATGTCGAATATGCACCGCTACCACGGCTCGGTGAGTGTGGGCTTGCTTTCGGCCAAGGCATCGGTCGAGGGTCCGATCGTCAAAGACAAACTGGCGTTCAGCGTGGCGGCTCGTCGCAGCTATCTGGACTTGTTCCTGAAATTGACCGACGACTACAAGGACAACGTGCTGAATTTCTATGACATAAACGCCCGTGTGGATTGGAAGGCGTCGAAGAAAGACAGGCTTTTCTTGTCGTTCATCTATACCCGCGACAACATGGGGCTTGTCGATATTTCGAACATGGACTGCAGCAACTTGGCGTGGACGCTGGATTGGCGCAGAACCATAAATGAGCATTGGCGCAACGCGTTGACGGCGAGCATGACGTATTATGACAGCAACACCGGTGCAAAAATCTTCGATAATAATTACGAAATCGGGAGCTACATCCATGAGTATAAGCTGCGCGAGTCGGCTGTTTTGCACACGGCGCACCATACGGCTCGTGCTGGCGCTGAGATAAAACTCTTCGGGCTGCAGTCGGCCGACTGGACGATTAATTTCCTGAAGCAGCGTGAGAAAAGAAATGCTTTCGAGGCATCGGCTTGGCTGGCGGACGACTGGAGTGTGACGAAAAAGCTGGATGTGTCGGCTGGAGTGCGTTTCGTGGTCTTTGGCGTTCTCGGCGGCAGTCCGTATTATGACCTTGACAACGAGCTGAATATTGTAAAGACCTACAACCCGTCTTCCACCGAGCTTGTGAAGTCGTATTTCAATGTGGAGCCGAGAGTCAGCCTTAACTACAAGGTGCTCGACAACCTGAGTTTGAAGGCAGGATACAGCCTTACATCGCAGAACCTTCAGGCAATTCGCAATGCCGGAACGACGATGCCGATAGACCGTTACGTGATGTCGAGCAACATTGTGGAGCCGCAGACGGCGCACCAGGTCAGTGCTGGCGGCATCCTTTCGCTGAAGGACGGCGGATGGGAGGTTTCGGCAGAAGGATATTACAAGGAGATAGATAATGTTTACGATTACGTGGACGGTAAATATTTCTTCAGCGAGATAGAGATGGAGCGCATCATCAGAGGCGGACGAGGCCGTTCGTATGGCATGGAGGTGCTGCTGAAAAAGTCGCTCGGCAAGCTGACTGGCTGGGTGGGGTACACGCTGTCGTGGGCGCAGAACAAGATAAACGGAATAAACAACGGCAATTGGTATTACGCAAGCAATGACCGGCGCCACGACGTTTCCATCGTCCTGATGTACGACCTGCCTCGCCACTGGGAAATCTCGGCGCTGTGGATGTTCAACACCGGTCAGGCCTATTCTGCGCCAAGCGCCAAGTACACCATCGACGACAACACGTACTATTACTACTCCGAGAGGAACGGCTACAGGATGAACGACTATCACAGGCTCGACATAAGCGTGTCGCACCGCAAGAGGACAAGGCACCTTTTGGAGCGTGTGTGGAGTTTCGGCTTTTACAATATTTACGCGCGATACAACCCATATATGATAACCTTTGAGGACGACAAAAACTCGGCTACGGGAACGAAGGCGACGCAGATTTCGCTGTTCACCATCGTGCCGTCGGTCTCATTCAGCATAAAATTCTGACGATGAAAAAGCCGGTATCACACAACATATTCATTTTCGCCGCTGTGTTTATGGTGGCCATGCTGTCGTGCACCCATCAGATAGATGTTGACTACAAGAGCGTGGCAAAGCAGTGGGTTGTGGAAGCGAACCTTTCCGACGAAGGCACGTTGGCGAAGGTGTCGAAAACGGTGGACATGACCGACACCGTGATGCACCTAAGCACAGAGCAGTTACAGGACTTGAAAGTCAGTGTCTATGACGACAACGGCGCGTCGGAATCGTTGGTTTTCGACGAGAAAGACGGTCTTTTCCACGGCTCGGCGATAAAGGCAGAGGAGGGCAAATCGTACAAGGTCGTGTTCACTGAGGCGGAGGAACATACGGCGTCGTCGTACCCGATAAAGGCGACTGAATTTGTGGACGCTAAGTGGCAGTGGACCAAGATGTTCACAATCAAGGTTCTGCTGTTTAAGTTCAGTGTGAAGGACATTCCGAACGAGGCGACGTACTTCAGGTACAGGATATATCGTAACGGCAAGATTTATAAATGGTCGGTGTTCAGAGACCAAGGTTTCCAGAACAGGGATGTTGTCGTGAACGTGAATTGCATGACGGAGGAGCAGATGAAAAAGAATGACCCGGACGACGAGCAAGTGCTGCACGACGGCGATGAAATCCGTCTTGAGGTGGCGACGATAAACCGCGTGACCTACGATTTCCTGCATGTGCTGAAGTCATCGCGCAACGGCGCCAACCCAGTTTCCATGTTCGCCAACGCTTTAGGCTATTTCGCAGTGTACATCCCTGTGAAATACGAGTGTGTGTTTCAGCTGAGCAACGTTCTCGAAAAGTGATTTTTATCCGAAAAGCGATTCCAGCTCCTTGATTCGCCTGAGCGACTCGGGCCCGAATTTCTCCATTGATTTAACGACTTCTTCTTTGGTGCGCTCCTTGTCGATGCTCGTTTTCGAGAAAAACTTGTCGGCATAGCAGATGAGCTTTTCCTCAAGCGTCACAGGCGTGTAGTCTTTAAGCTCAAGAGGAAGGTTCTGTTTTATTATGTCGTCTTTGGTTATGCCTGTTCCAGTGTGCCTTTCGCAAACTCTCGCCAGCATTTCGAGCCCCTCTTTTCTGAGTATTTCCGCGCCTAACGTTCCGTGTTTTATGTATGGCTCTTTGCCGAAGCATCCGAGGTCCTTGGCGTCGCACAAGAAAATCCCGATGTCGTGCAGCATGGCTCCGGCCTCCACAAATTCAAGGTCGATGTCCAGCTCCTTATGCTTTTCAGCCAGAGATAAAGCCTTGTCGGCCACGGCTTTGCTGTGCTTCAGGAGTATGTCGTGTGCTAATTCGTTGTTTTGATAGTATCTTTGTATCAAATTCAGATAGTCAATCATAAAAGCGGTGTTAAATATGAATTCAAAGATAGCGATAAATAAGATAAAAGCGCTTCTGCTTTCGTTTATGGCAGTGGCTTTGTGTTATGCCAACGACGGCGTGAAGGTCGGCGCGGAGTGCACTTCCGATTATTTCGGAGTGATAAAGGGCAAGAGGATTGCCGTCGTCGCCAACCAGACTTCGGTCCTCGGCAAGGTGCATCTTATCGACACGCTGAAGGGTTCGGGGTTTGACATCGTCAAGGCCTTTGCGCCGGAGCACGGACTTCGTGGCAAGGAGGATGCTGGCGCCGTGGTCACTTCCGGCGTAGATGTGAAGACGGGCGTGAAGGTCGTTTCGATATACGGCAAGGTGAAGAAGCCGACGAGCG
>JAGCQO010000043.1 GCA_017965125.1 Paludibacteraceae bacterium | reverse complement strand
GAGAATCTATTTGCATCATATCTCGAGCAGATATCAGAGAAAGACGACGGTGTCAATCTTTGTATAACCAGAAAGATGTGACATTGAGTTCAAATAGCGATAGCCACAGCATCTACAAGCACACACAAAATAAGCAACCACAAAAAACAGAAGATAGTCAACAATAAAAATCATTACATTTGTCGCACTATGAGACAAATGATCGCATTTCTTTCGGCGGCACTGCTGACCGTCAACGCCGTGGCTGGCGTAACCGTGACTAAGGACATTTTCTACGCCGAGCACTCGGGCGAAAAACTGCACCTCGACATCTACAAGAGCGACACCGCCAAGACCGAGGGCCGATGCCTGATTTTCTTGTTCGGAGGCGGATTCATACGCGGCAGCAAAGGCGACTCGATGAACGTGGCGTTCTGCACCAAAATGGCGGAACGAGGCATGACCGTGGCTGCCATCGACTACCGACTCGGCATGAAGGGCCACAGCAAAGCCGGAGCGCTCAACCACAAGCCTATCGACAACGCCATCCACATGGCCACCGAGGACCTTTACGCAGCTACGAGATTTCTGATCGACAACAAAGCGAAGTACGGCATCGACGACACGAAGTTCTTCATCTGCGGCTCGAGCGCAGGCGCCATCACCGTGCTGCAAGCGGACTACGAGCGCGCCAACAGAACCGACTTAGCCAAGAGGTTTCTGCCCGACGGATTCTCATACGCAGGCGTGATTTCGTTTGCAGGCGCCATCTTCAGCCACGAAGGACAGCCGGACTACAAGACTGCGCCAGCGCCGACATTCCTCTTCCACGGCACCGACGACAAGCTCGTGACCTACAACAAAATAAGATTTTTCAACATTGGATTTTTCGGCACGAACGCGCTCGCGAAAAGGCTCGCGAAGTTCGGACACACCTACAGGGTTTTCCGCTTCACTGGCTACGGACACGAAATCTCTGCCGCGCCAATGGTCAGAGACATCGACGAGATAGCGGCGTTCATCAAGAACCCGGCGCTGATAAAAAGCATCGATTGCACCATAAACGACCCACGCATCCCGCACTCGAAAAGCGGAAGCGCCAAGCCTAACGACCTCTACAAGAAATAGCCTGGCCTACCACCAAGCCAGCAGCTTCACCTCGACGGTGTAGTTGCCGTGGCGCTGCACGCCTTCCTTAGGGTAGAACTTGTCGTAAGCCTTTGTCTTGTCGGCATTGTCCGCCTTGGCGTCGTTGCCCTCGCGAGACTGCTCCGCCTCGGCGTTCTGAGTCTCTTTCGGAATAGTCACAGTAGCCAAGAAATCATACGGATGCATTATCTTGCCGTTGCTCTTTTTCGCTCCGTACTGGCTTATGTGGAAATCGTAGATTACATCGCCGTAATCGTACTGATAGACAAACTCGTAAGTTGAGTAATCGGTCCAAACGGAGTTGTTGTCTCCGTCGTAGTTTCTTATGACCTCGTAGCCTCTCGTAGGCACGCCCATTTCCTTTTTAATCAGCTGCTGGAGTTGCTGCACCTGGTCCATGCGGTCCACGTTCTCCACCTGCACACCGGTCAAGCGCGACGTTCCTGGCTCGAAAAGCATCGTCACGTGCAGTCCGCTGTTGTCAATCAGTCGAAGGTCCTCGCCTTCCTCGTAGAATCGCATGTCGGTGATGTACTCCTTGAATCCGGCTGGGGGAATAGTGTCGGACTTCAGGCTTTCCACGTTGACAATGCCGTTCAGGGCGAATCCTCTGAAGATGAATTTATTATCGAGAGCCGGGTTTCTTCTGTTCTTGGCTAATGCCACATTTCTGTTTATCGACGGGTTGTTAGAATCGGAAGTCTTCGGCTGCGAGTTCTTGTTGCCCACGTTCTTGAGCATGCCAGTCAGTTTCTTTATGCCCTTCGACTCGTTCTCGGTCGTGTCTGGCGCAAAACCGTCGTGAGACACTGGCGTACGGCTGTTATTTGTTTTCACATTCGACTTGACCTCATATCTCGACTTGTTTGAAGTCTTTGGTGTTCTGTCCGAGCCAAACAGCTGAGCATGAGCCGAAAAAGTAAAAAAGGATGTAATTAAAAACGCAATTATATATTTTGCTTTTCGCATATATTAAGGATTTTTTAATTCGGTTTCAAATATAGTTATTTGAGCAGTCAAAACAAAGTGACATATCTGTTCCTTCCTCTATTTTTGCTATCTTTGTCTTTTGTATCACAGACTTAACAACAAGAAAAACAAGATGGAACTTGAACTTTCAATAGCCAAAGCCACAGCAGAGGCTGTCAAAAGCCTTTACGGCATAAGCATAGAAGCAGAAAAAATCCAGATTCAAAAGACAAAGAAAGAGTTCAAAGGCGACGTCACAATCGTGACTTTCGCATTCTCAAAGGACGCTCACAAATCGCCCGAAGCTGTAGGCCAAGAGCTGGGCGAATATCTGAAAAACAACGCCAAGGAGGTCAGCGACTTCAACGTGATTAAGGGATTCCTTAACCTCTCAGTGGCAAAGACACAGTGGATTGACACCCTCAACAAGATAAACAAAGAGGACAACTTCGGCATCAAGCAGGTCGAGGACAACGCGCCTCTGGTGATGATCGAGTATTCATCGCCAAACACGAACAAGCCTCTTCACCTCGGACACATCAGAAACAATCTGTTGGGATTCTCTCTGAGCGAGATAATGAAAGCCAACGGAAACAAGGTGGTGAAGACAAACATCGTGAACGACCGCGGAATACACATCTGCAAATCGAAGTTGGCTTGGAAGAAATGGGGCGAGAACGAGACTCCGCAAAGCTCAGGAAAGAAGGGCGACCACCTCGTGGGTGATTACTACGTCCTTTTCGACAAGAAATACAAGGAGGAAATCAACGAGCTGATGCAGAAAGGCGAAAGCGAGGAGGAGGCGAAGAAGAACGCGCCGCTCATCAAGGAAGCGCAGGAAATGCTCCGCAAATGGGAGGCTGGCGACGCCGAGACAAGAGAGCTCTGGAACAAGATGAACCAGTGGGTTTATCAAGGTTTCGACGAGTCATACAAACGACTTGGCGTCTCATTCGACAAGATTTATTACGAGTCTGACACGTACCTCGTCGGAAAGCAGAAGGTCGAGGAAGGACTCGAGAAAGGCGAGTTCTACAAGAGAGAGGACGGCTCAGTGTGGGCGAACCTCGAGAAAGACGGACTCGACGAGAAACTGCTGCTGCGTTCCGACGGCACTTCTGTCTATATGACACAAGACATCGGCACAGCCTCACTGCGTTTCAAGGAGTTCCCTATCGACCAGATGATTTACGTCGTGGGCAACGAGCAGAACTACCACTTACAGGTTCTGTC
>JAGCQO010000042.1 GCA_017965125.1 Paludibacteraceae bacterium | reverse complement strand
TCCGTCCAGCAGCGAGTTCGCGTTCTGCGTCGTGCCGTCCTTGTATTCTATTGTCAGTTGTGGGAATCCGTTTGCGGTCTCTTCGATGTTGAGCTTGCCCACGTTCCTGCCGGCGTATTCCACGTCGATGTCGAGTATCTCGTTTATGTCGGCGACGGTCGGCTTCTTGTTTTGCAGCGCCATCTCAGCCAAGGCGTTTGCGTTCACAGTGCCGGCGAATGTCAGTCCGTTGTTCGACATGCTGATTACGACGTCCGAAACAACGTTCTTCAGGTCCTCCTGGCTCTCCGGAATGTTGAAATTCGCGCTGATTGAGGTTCTGCTGTTGGTTATGTCATCGACCGATGCGGTGGTGAACGTGAAAGTCTTTTCGGAAGCTCTGCTCACCGATGTCGTCGTGGTGAAAGGCTTTGAGTATGAGGCCACTTCGATGCTCTCCGGCACACCGTTCTGCGCGTATGTGGCGTTGAAGGTCATGCTTGCGAGCCTTGCGCCGTCCTTTGTGAATGTGGCGCTTGTCGATGTCGGCAGGTAAGCCGTCTGTCCGTCTATCGTGACCGCCTGGTCCGTGTATCCGTTTATTGTCACGTTGCAGTCGTTGGCGCCGCCTGTGGCCGATGGGAACGAGAAGCTTATGGCGTCGCCGTCGCTTACGGTCCATTCCGCATTCTCAGCGTCCCAGACGTATGAGCCGGTCGCCTGCGGGTAGTTGAATTTGCCGCCGGAGGTCAGTTCCCTGACGTCGAAAAGGTTCCTTGCGTCGTACATGACCGGCAGCACCGCCGTCACGAACTCCTTGTTGCCCACTTGCGACAGGAATCCCTCTTGTGTCATCATGCTCGCAATCACTCCGGACATGTTCTCCATCGAGTTTTCTATGTTGTCTCTTTCCTCCTTGGTCGTCGTGCCGGTGTTGGTTTTCTCGTCCTTGTCGTCTTTGCTGCATGACGTTGCCGCTATCATTGCCGCAATTGCCATAATGCTAATCAAACGGAATTTTCTCATGCTTTTTTCAATGGTTTATCATCGCAAATGTAGTGTTTATTTCCGCTCGCGACTGTTAAAAACAAAAACGGAGCCGCAAAGCTCCGTTCTGCTTTTTGTTTCTGCGGGTCTCTCGTTTTTGCATATTCTTTCATTTTTTATGTTGTAGAATATGTTTCGATGGCCTTAAAACTTGGTCTGTTAGTGAGTTTTGTGGATTTTGTTTATTATATTTGTCTTTTATATAGAAGGATTAATCAAAAGACATGAATCAGATTTATACAATTTCTTATAATTTATATACCCCAAACGGGTCTGACAAGGAGGAATTCTTGGAGTCGACAACCACTGAAAATCCGCTGATATTCTGTTCTGGAATAGGCATGCTTATCCCAAAGTTCGAAGAGGAACTTGCGAAGTTCGCATCAAGCGACACATTTGACTTTGTGCTGGCTAAGGAGGACGCTTACGGCGTTTACAGAGACGATTTGCTCAAGGAAGTAGAGCGCTCTCTGTTTGAGACCGAGGGCGTGCTGGACGAGAAGATGTTCTTCGTCGGCAACATGGTTCCGCTGATGGACGCCGAGGGACGACGCTTCAACGGACGTGTGGTCAAGATAACCGACGACGGCATAACCTTCGACCTGAACCATCCTCTTGCAGGAAAGGACCTTCATTTCAAAGGCTCGATAATCGACGTTCACGAGGCGTCGGAGGCCGAGTACAATGCGTTCACGCAGCCTCGCTCGTGTGGAGGTTGCGGCGGTGGCTGCAATAGCGGCGAGTGTGGCTCGGACTGCGGCTCAGACTGCGGTTGCGGAGGTTGTAATTAAAAAACAGAAAACACAGAAAATCGATGTCAAATACGATAGGTCATATATTCAGATTAACATCATTCGGAGAGTCGCACGGCGAGGCTGTCGGAGACATAATCGACGGCTGTCCTTCAGGCTTGAAGCTTGATGTGGCAGAGGTGCAGAGAGAGCTCGACCGCCGTCGTCCGGGTCAGTCGGACCTGACTACGGCTCGCAACGAGGCCGACCAGGTGCGTTTCCTTTCGGGCATTATGGACGGAGAGACAACCGGCACGCCTTTGGCTTTCGTTGTGAACAACAACAACCAGCACTCAAAGGACTATTCCGACATTAAGGACTTGTTCCGTCCTTCGCATGCCGACTACACTTACCAGACAAAGTACGGCATCAGGGACTACAGAGGCGGAGGCCGCACTTCGGCGCGCGAGACCATTTCGCGTGTAGTGGCAGGCGCGGTGGCCAAGCAGGTGCTTTCGCAGATCGGCGTTCATGTTTACGCCTACACCTCTCAGGTGGGCAGCATCGCCTTGGACAAGGATTACAAGAAATATTCACCAGAAAAGATAGAGACAAACGCAGTTCGCTGTCCCGATGAGGCCAAGGCCGAAGAGATGGCGGCGCTGATACGCGAGGTGAAAGCCGACGGCGACACCATAGGCGGCGTGATAACCTGCGTGGCGACAGGCGTTCCGGCAGGGTGGGGCGAACCCGTGTTCGACAAGCTCCATGCGGCGCTCGGCTCGGCTGTGCTCTCGATAAACGCATGCAAGGGATTCGAGTACGGCTCTGGCTTCGACGTTGACGGCAGAGGTTCGCTGGTGAACGACGTGTTCGTGGTGAAGGACGGCAAGGTCACTACCAAGACGAACAACTCGGGAGGCATACAAGGCGGCATCTCGAACGGACAGGACATTTACTTCAGAGCTGCGTTCAAGCCGGTGGCTACCGTCTTGAAGGAGCAGGATACAATAAACAAGGATTTCCAGGAAACAAAGATAAAAGTGCACGGCAGACACGACCCATGTGTGCTGCCAAGGGCGGTGCCTGTGGTTGAGGCTATGACGGCGATGACTCTGCTCGATTTTTATCTGCTTTCCAAATCAATAAATAGAAACTCATGAGTTTGAAACTGAAAAAATGGGTTGCTATAATTAACCCTAACGCAGGAAAAGTCGCTGTTCAGAGCGAGTGGATACACATACAGCAGGCCTTCGCCAAGTACGGAGTAGTGGCTGTGTTCGTGTTCACCGAGGAGGCTGGACAGGCTATCCCAATGACGAAGGAGCTGATAAGAGAAGGCTATAGGAACATAGCTGTCATCGGCGGCGACGGCACACTGAACGAGGTCGTCAACGGTGTCATGCTGTCCAACGTCGATCCGCAGGAGGTGACTTTGGCTGTGATACCTAACGGAACCGGTAACGACTGGGCTCGTCACTGGGGCATAGACATAGAGAATTACGAGAACGCTGTGTCGCTTCTGGTCAACGGCGACGTTTGCTCGATAGACATAGGCAAGTGCACATACATGATAGAGGGCCGTCCTGGAGAGCGTTATTTCCTGAACACCGCCGGCATGGGCTTCGAGGTGCGCGTGCTCCAGAAGACCGACAAGGTGAAGAGAATGCTCAAGGGACACAGCAGAATATACGGACTTTCGGTTCTGTACAATGCGCTGTTCACGCGTTCGCACAACATGACGC